>NZ_JALAAC010000052.1:0-18132 GCF_037546855.1 Vibrio sp. 1-Bac 57
AGGATTGATAATACACTCAGATCAAGGCGTTCAATACGCGAGCCATCAATATAGGCGGATACTGAGGTTACATAAGTTTGTAGGCAGTATGAGCAAAAAAGGATGTTGCTGGGATAATGCAGTAGCAGAAAGCTTTTTCGGCAGTTTGAAACAGGAAAGAGTTCACTGGCGTAATTACCGAACGCGTTATGCAGCTCAGCAAGATGTGTTGAATTACATCACAATGTGGTACAACAGCCAGCGGATGCATTCATACTTAAATTATCAAAGTCCCAATGAATTTGAGCGTATGGATAAACCATTAAAAGAAGTAGCTTAAAGAACTTAACTAGGGTGACTGAATTCAGTTGACCAGGTCATTGTTCAATAAACAGGTTGTCTTCGTGTTAACAGGTATCAAGCTAAAAGCAAACCCAACATCAAACCAAAAGCTGATTTTAAGTCAGTGGATGGGGTGTGCGCGTTTGGTTTGGAATGCCAAGGTAAGTGAAGAAAAGTATTATCGAACGTTTGCACGTAAGTATTATCCGATGGGTACTTATGCTCCTATTGATCAAAAAACATCACAGTTTAAATCTAAAGAACTAACGCCTTGGCTATCTAAGTGTCCCAGCCAAATCATTCGCAACAGCGCAGTTAACTGGTATCAGACCTACCAGAAGTTTATGAAAGGCTTAGGTGGAAGACCCAAGAGCAAGCCTAAAGCAGATCGTGGCAGTATTCATCTAACCCGTGAAGTATTTCGCTTTGAACATTGTGAAGATGGAAATGTGCGTTTATTCATTGGTACGAAGACCAATAATATTGGTTACTTATCGTTTAAAGCACATAGTAAATTCGAGATCCCAAATTCTCTATATCTACGTAAAGAACGTGGTCAATATTATGTGTCTTTTTGTTATGAAAATGAAAAAGATGAATCACAACTATCAACCAATGCAGAGCACTTAAAATTCCTCCAGGGTTCAACAAAAGACTATTTAGAGAAAAACGTTATTGGTATAGATAGAGGCATTGCAATCCCTGTTCATGCTGGCTATCAGTCTTTTGACTACTCTAAAAACCAAAAAAACAAGATAGATAACGCTGATCGTTACATTAAGCGTTTACAGCGTAAAATGGCACGCCAAAAGCTAACATCAAATCGAAGAAAAAAGACTAAGTATCGCATTGCTAATCATCATGCCAAAAAAGCCAATATTAGAAATGACTTTGCTCATAAAACAAGTCGCTCGTTGGTAGACAGCAAGGCTAAAGTGATTGTATTCGAGGCGCTTAAAACATCTAACATGGTACGTAGGCCAAAAGCGAAGCAAGACGAGCAAGGCAGATTTACATCCAACAAAGCCAAGCAAAAAACAGGACTTAACAAAGCTATTTTAAATGTTGGTTGGCATGTAATCGAGTTATATACAAAGTATAAATCTTACCAAGCGGGTAAGGCAGTATTCAAGATCCCCGCCCCATACACCAGTCAGGAGTGCGCTAAATGCGATCACACTCACCCGAGCAACCGAAACTCACAAGATTTGTTTGTGTGTGGTCGCTGTGGAAATACTGACAACGCAGACAATAATGCGTCATTGGTTATTAAGAAACGGGCGATTAATCTTATTTTAGACACTGGAACGGTGTTGTCTGACAAGGGTGTTTTAGTCACTAAGTCAGATAGTGTACGTGGAGGTAAATGTAAGACTAGCCGAGCCAAAAGCTCAACTAGCAGTCGCCAACGAAGCGTAAAAAAAGAAAAGTTAGTTGCTTAGGTCTCTTTCTTTGAAGCTCAGTCATTTATGGCTGAGTAGTTCACCAGGCGTTTATGCGGATTAATGGTATAAATGTTACCAATTTGAATTGATCACGGTATCAACTAATTTATTCCGCTAAGCTGTGCGCAGTGTGATACCACTGACTCAAAAGACTTGATAAACCTGTTACGATTGCAAAAAATAACATTTTACCTGCTTCATAAATAGACTCTGTAAATACTTTGTTGATCAAGTTTTTTTGTTATTTTTTGCAATTCGGTAGTATCGAAAAATATGCTCAGATTTCCCCTTAATATTTACCTTGCGGTTACTATTTGTAACAGATTTAAAGCATGTGCTTAAGAGCCAACTTTTGAATGTTTCTTAGGCAGACATTAAACCCATTTTTTAATTACGAACTATTCTTTTATTGATATATCTTAAAAATAGCTGCAATATCTTGATCCGCAAAACCCGCTTGAATTGCTTGTTTAAACATTTCATTTGAAGTTGTAGCAGTAGGTAAAGCTAAATTTAATTGTTCGCCTAGTTCAGTTGCTAAGCGTAAATCTTTTTGCATATGTTTTAGAGGAAAACTTGTTGTATAATTTTCTGCCAATAACATTTCTCCTTTACCTTTAAACATTGGGTTTGAGATGGCCCCAGCCCCTAAAATATCAAGAATTTGTGACCCATTAAGACCTGCTTTTAAGCCTAAAGACATGCCTTCACTGAATATGCTCAACATACCACCCATAATCATATTTATTACGAGTTTCATTTTTGCGCCTTGTCCTACTTCTCCAATATACGGCGACATTTTCCCCATTGCATTAAATGCAGGTAATGCATCTTTATAAAGTGACTCATCACCGGCGGCTAAGATAATTAAAGTACCGTCTTCAGCTGGTTTTTTGGTTCCAGAAACCGGTGCTTCAAGAAAACGACCTCCAGCTTCTGTTATTGCTTTTGCAATGGTTTGTGAAGTTGCATCATCAACGGTCGACATATCAATATAGCTGCGTCCATTTCCTATTCCTGCAACAACACCATTAGGACCTTCACAGATTGCTAATGCGGCCTCTGGATCTGAAACAATGGTAAAAGTGATATCACAGGTTTCAGCCAGTTCTCTAGGGCTAATAGCTTGATGGGCTCCTTTTGCAACTAACGCTGCACACTTGTCTAGATCTCGGTTCCAAACTGTGACACTAAATCCTGCTTTAATTAAGTTTAAAGCCATTGCTTTACCCATAATTCCTAAACCTATAAATCCAATTTTTTTCATAAATATAAATGCCTTGTATTTGAAGTATTTTGGTTAATAACCAACGTGTAGAGATAATTTCGTTATCTAGTATTAAAGATTATTTTGATGAATTAAATTTCTCTTGCCATTTAACACAGCGTCGTTTGTCTCGTTCCTGATAGGTCTTAATTGCTGTATGAAGATCTAGGTCAAAACTATTTTCGTGATCATTGCTTATCGCAGTAATACACATTGTGTACCAGGCTGTTATTCCGCCTGCTGGTGGTGATGTGAACCTAGGGAAATCAACAGTAATATTTGACTCCGTATTCCAATTGTTCACTAGGTTTGGTAACAACACTAACGCTCTAGCTAGACCAACCATATCTGCCCCATTATTTGTTAATGCTGTATTTACTTCTTGACGAGTTTTAAAGCCGCCGGTAACCACTAATGGAATGCTTGTGTACTTTCTTGCTTTTTTTACAAAATCAATAAAATAAGGACCTTTTGAGGCGCTATCAGAACTTGATGTTGCTCCTGGAAAATAAGAGCCTCCACTTATTTCTATCAAATCAATAGATGTCTTATCAAGTATATTGATTGCTTCTAAAGCTTCCTCTTGAGTTAAGCCTCCTTTAAGTTGATCTGATGAATTAATTTTGATGCCAATAGGAAATGATTTGCCTACTTCTTTGCGTACTTTATCGATGATTTCAATAATTACTTGGCATCGTGATGATAGATCACCTCCATATTGATCTTGTCGGTGATTAAAAAGTGGTGATAAAAATTGGCTAAGTAAAAATCCATGGCCAGCATGTATTTGAACCCCTGTGAAACCAGCTTGTTTGGCTATTTTCGCTGCGTTTGCATATTGCTCTGGTAGGTTAAGTACTTCTTCCAATGACATACCTGAACATTTAAAGTCATCTGTACTTAAGGGAGAAGGGCCTTTAGGGGTACTTAATAGTGAGTATGAAAGGCTTCCTGCATGACCTAGCTGAGGCCATATGTGCGCTCCATTAGTAGTAGCTTGCTTGGTCAGCAATTGTAATGCTTGGATATCTGATGTTGAGCCGAGAAACAAGTTGCCAGGTGTTTCTGGGTAACGGTAGTCTATCTGCACCTCTCCAATGATCGATAAACCGACGCCTCCTTGGGCCCACTTTTCATATAGTCTCGCTTGTGCTTTGGTTGCGTTACCTTCACCATCGCCAAGAGAATCTGACATGGCTGATTTTACTACTCTATTTTTAACGATTGCACCGCAAGGCAGTGTTAAAGGGCGGTTAAACGAGTTGTCAAAGCTTGCTGTCATTATGTTTACCTATTTTTTATTTAAGATTATTATTGAATCAATAAAGACATTATGAATGTTTTTTATTAAACTAAAACATGTTGAAAATATAAATACTATTAAAAATAAGTTAATAATGAATATCTCAGACCTTAATCTTTTTATTCGAATTGTAGAAACAGGTAAAATCACTGAAGCTGCTAAACAGTTAGATATTACACCTGCGGCAGTTAGCTCTGCTCTTAAGCGATTAGAGCAACAATTGGATGTACAATTATTAGTAAGGACCACAAGACAATTACGAATTACTGCGGAAGGTGAGCAGTTTCTGTTTCATTGTCGGCAGGCTCTGGATAGTTTAGAGCAAGGTAAAATTGCTGCTCATCAAATGCAAGGGAAGCTTAGTGCTAAATTACGTTTATCAGTACCTTCTGATTCAGGGCGTAATGCAGTGTTGCCATGGATATACCCGTGATCAATGAAGATGCTTGATTTTTAGCTTAATGAGGATCATGCTACCTCAATGCAAAAAATAAACCTCACTTCTGACCAAAAGCATAAATTAATGCAGTTACATCACGAAACTCGTGATAAGCGTGTTTGTGATCGTATTAAAGCCATTATCCACCATTCAAATGGGTGGTCTACTAGTCAGATTGCGGAAGCTTTACTCATTCATGAGACAAGTGTTAATCGACATATCAATGAATATCTTGCGACGGGCAAATTAAAACCTGAAAATGGTGGCTCTCACGGTTATTTATCTGTTGCTCAAACAGAATCTTTGATACTTCATTTATCCAATAATACTTATCGATATTCTTACCAAATCATTGATTACGTTTTCGATACTTGGAATATCTCATTTAGTGTTTCTGGACTGAATAAATGGTTGCATCAGCATAAATTTAGTTACAAATATCCAAAAGGTGTTCCTCATAAATTTGATGCCGATAAACAAGCTGAATTTATCGAGTATTACAAACAACTCAAAGCTACCGCAGGTAAGTCACCTATTTTGTTTATGGATGCAATGCATCCAACTCAGGCGACTAAAGTAGCATGTGGGTGGATCCAAACTGGCCAAGATAAAAGTATTGAGACAACGGGAAGTCGAACACGATTAAATATTATTGGCGCTATTAACTTAAGCGAAATTGGTTCGGCGATTGTTAAACGTTATGAAAAAGTAAATAGTGATTATATTAATATTTTCTTAGCAGAATTGAGGGCACAACATCCGCCGGAGCTGAGTATTCATTTGGTACTCGATGGCGCAGCTTATCATCGGTCAAATATAGTAAAAAACAAAGCGAATGAGCTTAATATTCAACTTCATTATTTACCACCTTACAGCCCCAATTTGAATCCAATAGAGCGACTGTGGAAAGTAATGAATGAACATGTGAGAAATAATAAATATTTTTCTAGTGCCCAAGAATTTCGAGAACAGATTGATCAGTTTTTTGAAAGTAAACTTCCTGAGATAGGAGACTCATTATCGAGTCGAATTAATGACAACTTTCAAAAGCTAACGCCTGCATCTTGAAGTGAGATGGGTATATAATGGATTCAATTTTTCTAGTACATTAGATTGGATAGATCTGGAGTCAAGTCGCTGGAACTATGGAGCAAATAGCGGAGACTTTGCTCTTTTAAACAACAACTACGGTGTAGGCGTTATTACGGAAGAAAATAATCTGGATTTCACCTTTGATGGTTTATGGGCTAAAAAATGGAGAACATCCATAGACTCTAATGGAAATGATTCATTATTTGGCTTTATACAAGGGTACAATGATGGTGCTTTGGTATGGTCTGTTGATACCAGTTTAAACGGAAGCTACGAGTATTATACGGGGCAGCTTGGTCAAATTGATGAGTTAAGATTAGGTTTTGGTAATAACTTTTTAGTTGATGACATTACATTGAACGCTCAAGTTTCTGTTCCAGAGCCTAGACTATTTATTTTATTAGGCTTTGCATTACTTGCTCTGTTTTTTTCTAGAACAAAAAATAAAGCTGCATAATTTCTTTTAAGCATTTAACCCCCCTGGTTTTACAGGGGGGCTTTAATTTGTAGTTATGCTTTTTTTAGTAAAAGTTGCAGATTAACAATCTTTGTTTTCAGCACCTAGTTCTTCTTTTACATCTTCACAAGTATCTTCAATGGCATTACCTGTATCAGTTGCAGCTTCTTCTATTGCATCGCCTGCATCACTTGCTGCATCTTTACCGCCTGAAACGATTGAACTAATATTATCACCAGTTTTCTCTGCCATACTTTTTGCTTCAGCAGTGGTCTCATCAAGATGCTCTCCAGCGGTTTTCTCATTATTTTCACTACATGCTGCTAAACCTAAAGTCGCCGCTAGTGTTAACATTAATAGTGATTTCTTTTTGTTGAAGTTCATATTGTTTCTCCGTTAAAAATAAAATGTTGGATATGATGTTTGTTTAAATAAATCGTTACTTAATACTCTATTAAATACATACTAGGCTAAATGGTGTTATATAAATTTAAATGCCTATTTACAGTTTTGGTGTTCGTCCTCTTAATGCGTTTGCAATTAAAGAGATGACTAATAATACGATGAATACAAAGAATATTATCTTAGCAACACCGGCTGCTGCACCTGCTATACCCGCAAAACCTAAAACACCTGCAATGATAGCGACGATAAAAAAAGTAAATGCCCAACCTAACATGTGACTCTCCTTCTTTAGTTTTTAATTGATGTTTGTAATAGGGGTATTGCCAGAGTTGTGCCAACTTTTAAGTTGTTGTTTTTATTTGAATTGTTTGTTTTTTATTAATGTTGGCATAAGTGGTGTCAGTAAAGTTTACAGTGGGAGTGTAAAGTTTTCATGGGGACGGGGATTAGTTGGCGCTCGTCTGGACTGGTCGTGTCACTTTGATGATTATTCATAGTTATTATTAGTGGTTTTAACTCGCTAGGGTTCGTCGAGGCAGTTTGGATCATTATTCATAGTGATTGTTAGTGGTTTTTACTCGTCTGCGCTCGTCGAGGTATTTTGATTATTATTCATTGTTAATGTATTTAGCTCGTCTGCGCTCGTCGTGGCAGTTTGATCATTATTAACATTGGTTTCGCGCTATCGGCGACTTTACTTTCTCTTAGTCAGAAGAGAAAGTAAGCAAAGAGACTGACACCGATGCGTTTTCTGCTCCAAATAATAAATGGCTTTTATAGCGCACCGGCTCTTACGGCACATCCATGTGCCAAACGAGCCTAATCCAAACATCCTGTTTGGTTTTGCTAAAGCCATTGATGATTTGGGAAAACTTTACGGTGGGGTTTACGTCCACGATGAGTTAATGTTTTATTGTGGCAGCTTCGGGCTTGGGCAATATTTTTGTATGAGTTTGCTTTGGGTTTTAGCTCGTCTGCACTCGTCGAGGCAATTTGGCTTCTATTAACAGTGTTTTCGCCCTGTCGGCGACTTTACTTTCTCTTAGTCAGAAGATAAAGTAAGCAAAGAGACTGACACCGAGGCGTTTTCTGCTCCAAATAATAAATGGCTTTTATGGCGCACCGGCTCTTACGGCACATCCATGTGCCAAACGAGCCTAAGCCAAACATCCTGTTTGTCTTTGCTAAAAGCCATTGATGATTTGGGAAAACTTTACGGTGGGCAAGTTGTAGCCACATTGAGTAATGTTTTATTGTGGCCATTTAAGCAGTACTAAATGCTATGTGTGGGAAGGCTAAGCGTTTTGTATTAGTGAATTGGCTTGAGGTTTTAGCTCGTCTTCGCTGTCGTAGCGGCTTGATGGTTATTAACGTTGATTTCACCTTGTCTCTGACACATTATTAGTTTTAACCTAAATGCTGATATTGACTAGACTGACACAGGGGGGAATGATGGTTATTCCCATAATAACATCTTGAAAAAATTGGTGATTTACAACTTTACAGCTTTTTACTTTACTTACATTGGTTACGAGGCTTCAAGTTTAACGACAAGATAAATGTGAAAAAACAACACTTAATGTTAGCATATAAGGGTATGGCAACCTAACCGGGAACAGTTCAATGACACAGCTATCTTCACTTAAAAATATTGTACAAACACCGTCGAATAAAAAATCTGATAATAAATTGCAAAGCTTGTGGCAAAAGATTGAAAAGCATCAAAAACGCAATGCTTCTTTTACCAAAAAACTGGCCATTAATTATCAGCAATTTGAAGAGGTCGTGTTGCCTTATGAACAAATGCAAATAAGGTGGCTGAGCTCAAAAGTGGATCACCTTGCCAGTTTTCTTCCTCGTAAATCCTTGTCAGAGACCGAGCGCGTAGAGTTGACTGATTGGATCTTAGAAGAGTTGAGTTATTTACAGGATCATCCTTTTAACTCTTCAGAGGAGTTTGAAGCGTTAAATACACGAGTAAAAGCACTGCTAGTGATGAGTCAAGAGCAACAACTTGACAAAATGTCATCAACTGAAGTCGAACTTATGAAAGCCTCACTAAACGCTGAATTTGAGATTGATTTCGACTTGAGTGACGAACAATTAAAAGCATTGATATTAGATCCTCAGAAAATATATGAGTATCTGGATGCGCATGAGGCGTCTGAAGAGGCTGAAGAGATTGATGAACTTGAAGAGGATGATGAAACGCCCTTTGACGACCATTTTTTCGACGATTTCTATCAACGCTTCCATCAAGATGATGAGGAAGACAAGGCAGAGGAACAACTTAAACATAGTGAGTTAGATAAGCTGTTTAAAGGGAGTCAGCTCAATAAGATGTATAAACGGTTAGCGTCTAAATTACATCCTGATAAAGAGCAAGATCTCCAAATAAAGCAACAAAAGCACTTACAAATGCAAGTCCTTGCTGAAGCACGTCGACATAAAGATGTCTTTGCCATATTGCAATTATACCTCACTCACTTTGACGACGATCCGACGTTTGATAAAGCAACATTAGCCAATCTGTTGCCTTTATTAGAGGAAAAAGTACGGAACCTAAATGCAGAATATCGCGCGTTACAACATAATGATCAAATTGAAACCGTAGTTTGGCGCAAGTTTAAAGCGCGTAGTAAAAAATTGGTCCAAGAAGGGATGGAAGCTCATTGTCACGAATTGGACTGTGAGTGCGCAGCAATAGATGGATTTATTCGTGACTGCACCACGGTAAAAAGTCTTAAAGCTGAGTTACGAGCGCGGATCAATGATAAAAATGCTTTTTATGATCCCTTCTCTGATTATGAAGAGATATTTAAGATGTTCGTTTAAGTCTTCAGGTGACGGTATTTACACCGCTATACTTTATTAAAAATGTCTTGTTTGGTTTTGCTAAATTGAATTAATGACCAGAGAAAGCGCGCTGTAAAAGGGGAAAATTCAAAGTGGGGGAAGGTGGATATTGTTGTTGAACGAGGTGTCCACTTTTTTATGGGCTTAGCTTATCGATTTTGTATAGATTGGAACTCTATAAAATCTGAACAGATCAACAAAAAGCATTTGAACAATAGCAAATTTTTTAATAACAGCTATTTGATCACGTATGACGATGATCGAATAGCTGTTTATTAAGCAATAGTTACTCTTAAAAAATAAGCAACTATTACTGTTAAAGAAGTACTACTATTAATCGATATATGACTTACTGACTCGACGGGTTAGACCGCAAAATAAGGTGTAGGAGATGGTATCTGCACATTCTGCAACTTGATTTACGGTAATGTTCTCACCCCAAAGTTCGACATCAAACCCAATACAGCTTTCTTGCTCAAACATTGATAAGTCTACCATCAACATATCCATAGAAACTCGGCCTAATATTTGGCTTTGTTTACCATTGATTAATACCGGCGTTCCAGTTTTAGCATGTCTGGGGTAACCATCTGCATAACCAATTGACACTGTGCCTATTTTAGTTGTTTTATCCGCTGTCCACAGGGCGTTATAACCGACGCTTTCGTCTTTACTGATGGTACGCTCCGAGATCACTTTTGCTTGAAAAGTCATTGCTGGTGCTAATGGCTTTTCTAACTTACTTTCATCAATAGGTGATGCGCCATAAATAACAATACCAGGGCGTACCCATTGGCTTCTGTTGGGGATAGCTTTTCTCAACACTGCCGGTGAATTAGCGATACTGACTTCTCCGGGTAAATCACCAATTGTCTCTATAAATAATTTAGTTTGTTGCTCAGTTAGTGATGACGTTAAATCATCCGCCGATGAAAAGTGACTCATATGGACAATATTATTCACTTGACTCGTGGCTGCTAATTGTTGAAAAGCATCTGCATACTCTTCAGGTAAAAAGCCTAAGCGATGCATACCAGAGTCCATTTTTAACCAAGCGTTAATCGGCTGGCTAAGTGTTGCTTGTTTTAAGGCATCTAACTGATACTGATGATGTATTGCGCACCAGATGTTATTTTCACTGATGTAGCTGAGTTCATCAGCGGTAAAGAAACCTTCGAGCAATAAAATAGGTTTTTTAATCCCTGCATCACGTAATTCTTTGGCTTCTTCAATACAGGCGACACCAAATGCATCGGCAACATCGGCTAACGCATTGGCTACTTCAATCGCGCCGTGTCCGTATGCATTAGCTTTGATTGTTGCAATCGCTTTAGCTGGAGCAGCAAGCGATTTTGCATATAAATAATTTTGTTTAATCGCACTTAATTTAATAACTGCTGTTGCTGATCTAGCCATGATTTCTCCTAACGTGCGTAACGATCTACTGATAAACCTTCACTATCAATATCCGGCGTTTGACTATTGATAACATCACTCACAAATTTCGCTGAACCGACTGACATTGTCCAGCCTAAAGTGCCGTGACCTGTGTTCAAGAATAAGTTATCAATCTTTGTTTTACCTAAAATTGGTGTGCCATCTGGTGTCATCGGTCTTAAGCCCGTCCAGAATTCGCCTTTTTGTAAATCACCGGCATGAGGAAATAAATCCGCTATAGAAAACTCGATATTTTTACGACGCTTTTCTAATAATGCTAAGTTATAAGAAGTGATTTCAGCTGTGCCACCTACACGAATACGTTCACCCAAACGTGTGATCGCTACTTTATAAGTTTCATCCATGATAGTTGATTCAGGTGCTGCAGAGTAATCTTCTATCGGCAGGCTCAATGAATACCCTTTAATCGGATAAACAGGCACTCTTATACCTACATTTGCCAGCATATGTGTTGAGTATGACCCCAGAGCCATTAAATATGCATCTGCTGTCATTTCACCTTTACTGGTTGAAACACTGGTGATTTGATCGCCTTGTTTATTGATTTTTTCAATCTTAGTATCCATGACAAACTTAACACCTAATTGTTCACACTTTTTCGCTAATTCAGTAACAAATTTGTGGCAATCACCTGTTTCATCATTAGGCAGTTGAATACCACCAACAATTTTGTGGATAGTATGTTTAAGTGCTGGTTCGTAGGCTAAGCAATCATCCGCTGTCAGTATTTTATGTTCAACGCCACATTCAGCGAGTACTTCAATATCTTTTTTAGAGCTTTTTACTTGGCTAGCGGTACGGAATACTTGTAATGTGCCTTTTGTACGATGGTCATATTCTATATCAATTTCTTTTCTCAGTGTACGTAAACAGTCGCGGCTGTATTCGGCTACTCTCATCATTCTAGATTTATTGATGTGGTAATCTTTAGTATTGCAATTGGCGATCATTTTAGTCATCCAACTTAATGTCTCGGTATCGAGATCTTTAATACTGATTTTTAGTGGAGCAAGTTCTTGCATCAACCATTTCATTGCTTTAACTGGAATGCCTGGCGCTGCCCAAGGTGCTGAATATCCAGGGGATATTTGACCTGCATTGGCAAAACTTGTTTCATTTGCAACACTTGACTGCCTGTCAACCACGGTTACATCATGGCCTGACTTAGCTAAATACCAAGCGCTCGTTACACCTATTACACCAGAACCTAATATTAAAACTTTCATCTTTTATCCTAAAATGATCATGTATGAGAAAATGCATCATAAATGATATTCGCAATTATTAATGATTGTATTTAGTTTACTTTCAGCATAAAAAACTAAAAAAAAGAAAAATTCAGAGTTTTAAACTGAATAGGCTTTTTTAATTTATGGTTATTGTTATGGCTGTGTTCAAGTCGACCGATCTTGCCTATAAATATCAACTGTTTAAAGCCTCGTTTTAGCATTTTAAAAGTACTCGCTTTAATGCTTTTACCTAGTGTTAAAATAGTTAACTTCTAGCAATAGGCGTTATGTTGTGTAATTGTATCGATTGCTGTTGGTGAATGATATCAGCTCTGATATTAAAGCAATCCTTTAAGTTTTTTTGACTTAAAACCTTTACTGGTGAACCATCGGCGACGATGCAAATATCACCCTGTTGATCCTTACCCAATAATATTAACCGTGAGCAATAACGTGCGGCTAAGTTTAGATCATGGATGGCTGTGATTGCTAATTTACCCTGCTTAGTTAATGACTGGATCAAATCTAGCGTTTCAAACTGATGGCAGATATCTAAGCTTGCGATAGGTTCATCCAATAAAATACATTTACATTGTTGCGCCAAAGCGCGTGCAATTATGACGCGTTGTTTTTCACCACCAGATAGTTGATTCACTTTACGATCTTGTAGATGCACTGTATCTGTAATACTTAGTACTTCTTTTACAATGCTTTGGTCATTGTTTGTTGCAAGCTGAAAAGGCCCTAAATAAGGGTTTCTGCCCATCATCACAATTTCTTGAACGGTAAATGCAAAGGGCAGGTCAAATGATTGTGGTACAAATGCGATTTGCTTGGCTATTTCTCGTCGCTTTAGTTTTTTGAGTGTTTGTCCGTTAACTTCAATACTACCTTTATTTACCGGTAGTAATCCAAGTAATAGTTTAAGGAGTGTACTTTTTCCTGCTCCATTAGCGCCAATTAAGCCAATAAATTCGCCCGAATAACAGGTTATGTTAATGTTTGAAAGTTGTGTGTTGCTATCATAGGCAAAACATAGATCTTGAGTTGATAAGAGTGCTGGTTTTACTCCTTGCGGTAATAGGGTCGATTTTTTCAGGATCATTAGTTTATCTCCACACGTTGTCTAATCAGTAGAAATAAGAAAAACGGTGCGCCAAGGCCGGCAGTAATAACTCCCAATGGGATTGCAGATGCTTTAAAAAATAATGTTAAAAATAAATCTGCACTGAGTAAGGTAATTGCACCACCGAATAAGCAGGCGGGTAATAAATAACGATGCGACGGCCCAAGTATCAAGCGTAATATATGTGGCACCACTAAGCCTATGAAGCCGATCCCTCCCACCACAGAAACTGAAGCGCCTACCATTGCAGTACTAATGATCAATAAATTACGACGAGTACGCTTTACATCGACACCGACGGATAAAGCGTGCTGTTCACCAAGCAATAGTAGATCCAGAGGTTTATTGTAAAACAGTAATAATATGAAGCCACTACAGATGATTGGGAGGATGATAAAAACATGATCCCAGGTTCTGCCGTCTAAGCCGCCCATGGTCCAATAAATAATCATTCGTGCAACATCCCAATTACTCAGTGATAACCCTAATAACAAAGAGATAGCAGCGACATTTAATGCGCTGATAGCAACCCCTGCAAGCAACAAGGTGGCGATGTTCGCTTGCCCCTGATTAGATGCGATACGGTAGACAATGCTCAATGAGAGACCCGCACCAATAAATGCAAATAGTGGTATTGCCCATGCTGAAAATAAAGAAAAACCGAAGTAGATGGCAATCACCGCGCCTAATGATGCACCAGATGATACGCCTAATACAGAAGGGGATGCGAGAGGGTTTCGGAACATGCCCTGCATTATTAATCCGCATAGCGCTAAGCTGGCACCGGCAAACATTGCAATGATCACACGTGGTAAGCGAACATCAATAATAATACTTTGTTGCCACTTCAGAATGTGTTCGGGCAAATAATTAACGAGCTGTGCTTTGAGTATTTCGACCACAGTGTTGATATTCAGATCTACAGGACCTTGCAATATAGCCAGTAGCGCTAAAACTAAAAATAAAGCGGCTAATAATCCGATAAAAAGTTGTTTACTGAGGGGACTATTGAGCATGGTTGTTCTCATCATATTGGCTAATATTGGGATGAAGAATAGAAGCTATGGCTTCTACGCCTTTGATTCTATGTTGTGAAACACTACGTAGCCAGGTGCCAGGTACTGCATAAACTTGATTATTTAGGACGGCAGGTACATTTGCCCAGGCTTTTTTGTTGATTAGGATATTTACGGGACTTGCTTGTCCTTGCGATTGATTAAATACCCATTCATTCATAATAATCACATCGGGTTGCAGTGAGATGGCTAACTCTTCACTGATTTTATGTTCTCCATCGGGTATTTGACCCTCTGCGACGTTTATTCCACCTGAAATATTGATGGCCTCATTCATCAAAGCATTTCCACCTACACTATAGCCATTTAAATCATAATATAGCACGCGTGGCTTTGGCAGGGTGCTTACTTGCTGCTTGATAAAGCTTAGTCGAGCGCGTAAGTCTTTGATTATTAAACTTGCTTGCGCTTGGCTTTCGGTAACTGTTGCAACCAACTCAATATTATTAATGATATCGTTAAAGGTATTAAATTCACTGAGTCGCACTACTGCAATCCCTGTTCTTAACAGATAGCGCACTGTTTCTGGATCGCTATAAGAGGCGACAAACACTAAGTCAGGTTGTCTTGATAAAATCGATTCTATTTCTGTTTTGGCACGTACAATAGTTGAGTCATAAAAGTCCACAATATTGGATAGGCTAGGGTAATCTACGTAACTGCTTACCCCGACTAAACGCTGCTGAGGAACTAAATCTGAGAGAATATGATCCGTTGCGAGAGTGGTTGATATTAAACGTTGTGGCGGCGTTGCTAGTGTATATTGAATACCACTTGGATCATGTAATGTTAGTGGAAATTTTTCACCTTCCACTTGGGTGGTAAAGTTAGTTTGTGTAGGATTTAATAATGCAAATAATTGACCCTGCTTTGTATTAGTAAGCACTGCCAATACAATGATAAGGAGAATAAAAATAACGAGCTTTTTGTTGTTCATTTTTATCTCCTTAATTTAGGCCATGATCCTCAACCATTCACTATTTAGTGATAGCTGATTATTAAATGGATAATTAATCATTAATTGACTGTTGAATTACAGTTGTGCGCCTATTGTAAATTGCACTGTTCTGCCTTCCGCATTATACCCATTATGCAGTTGCTTATCATTGTCAGTAATATTGTTTAGATTAACTCCAAGGTTAATATGCTGATTTAACTGATAGGTCATTGCTAAGCTGAGCAGATGCACTTCTTGTAACTCATCAGAGGATGTCGTACGTTTGCCTACGTAGGTGTAGGTAAATTTAGGTTTAAGCTTGTTAGTGAGATAATATTCAACGCTTGAAGAGCCAGACCATTTTGGTACGTTATCTAGTTGCTGATTAGTGTCTTGATCAATACTTTCAGAGTAAGCGACTGCAATATCAAAGGCATAGGCATTGGCACTATACTGTGTATAAAGCTCCACACCTTTTATTTTAACTTCACCTATGTTAAACGGAGACCAATCCCAAGAGCCCACTGAAATAGGGGCCCACTGAATTTTATTATCTAATGAACCGGTGTAAAAATTAAGTTTTAATGGAATGTAAGCATATTGAGTATCGAAGTCATGTGTTAATGAAAGTTCTAAAATTTCACCTTCTTCTGACTCTAAATCTGGGTTGCCGCTGCCTGGCCAATATAGGTCATTATAAGAGGGAGCGGTGAAAGAAGTTTTATAGTTGATGCTGGCCGTTTCAAATAATGAAAATCCTGCAGAGTAGGTTAGGGCATCACCAAAATCAGAATAATGATCATGACGAATACCGCCTGAAATATTCAAATAATCTGTTAAGTAGTGGCTGAATGCTAAGTATACTGCACCTTGATCACGGTCATTACCATTTTCATTTGATTTGTAGGTGGACTGTATGAACTCACCTCCAAGATTAACCGTTAACCCTTGCCAGTCTCCTTTTAAGTGAAGTTGGAATAAGTTTTCTCGTGTTGAATAATGATCAACATTACTTGCATCCGGGTGGCCGGCCTTCAAATCTACTTCTGCTGTTGATAGCGTAACTTCAGATGATAGGTTTTGTGTATATTGTTGAATATACTTACCGGTAATTTGTAATGTATCTTGTGATGTTTTAGCTTTACCGACAGTAGGATATGACTCATAGATTTCTAGGTCAGAAGTCGCATTATTGATCGCGATTGAGAAGCGGTTTGTCTCAGTAACATAAGCTGCATAACTGTTCATCGAATAAGCGTCATAACCAAAGTCATCATTTGAGTCTTCAATAAAATCGTACCCATCTGACTGATCTCTATCAAATGAAGTCATGAACTGAAAATTATTCCAATTATTAGCATAAGCAGCACCAACTCGCTTAGTATTGTTAGATCCGGCACTGATATTAAGTTGTGTATCTGCCATGTCACCTGTTTTAGTAATGATATTGATCACACCGGTTAAGGAGCTTGAACCGTACAAAGATGCTTGTGCGCCACGGATAACTTCAATTAATGCAATGGATTCCATGGGAATAGTTGGAATGTTCTGGCTACCAAGGGTTGACGTTGGAAACGGCACACCATTTAATAAATACAAAGTATATTTATCAGAAAGGCCACGGTGATAATTGCTGGCATTATGTTTGGCTGTCCCGGAATTGGTATGAACAAATCCTGGCGTATTTTCCGCAATTAATTGATCTAAAGTTTTATTAATATCACTGTCACTAGGCACGATGCTGACAACATTCTCACCACTATAGTTTTGCGTGGTTGCATTAGGTGCACTAAACCCTTTGGTAATTAAAATATTTTTACGTGGGCTAGTTTGTGATGATGTTATTTCGTCATCTGCCAATGAGTTTGCACTGCAGATACTTAATGCGATAACAGCTATCGAAGTATAACGAAGGGTAAACATGTTTCTTCCTTGGGTTTAGTAATGGAGAAAGTTGCTTACACAGTGATAGCAGAAGAGGAATAGGACGAGGGCATTAAAAATGTAGTTATAGGATGGTAATACAATCATTAATAACAGCATTACCTAACAACAATATTTAACAATACCGTTTTACATCATCATTCAACATAACAGTCACTGAGCAGCAAAAACTTTCTTTGGCTCGTCACCATTACGCCCATCTATTATTAATAAATGCGATTTTACGTTCCATAACGGCCGACCCGCAGTATGGACAGTGACGTTATTACGCTGGTATCTGGCTGGGTGATAATCGCTATTCAAATAAATAGTGAGTCATACCTTCACAGTTGCGGGGGCAGCGCATGATTTATTCAACCAATTAGAAATCGAGTGTTGAACATGCTTCCCATTTAAGCTCATTAGACTATCAATTTCATAATCACAAGCACGTAATAAGGAGCGCAATTATAGGGCAATGACATAACCTGTCAATTATTGCGAGGTGTTTTATTAGTTTTATTTTTTTATTAAATGTTGGCTTTCAAATAACTCACATCGCTAGCTAATAAGTGCTTAGAGCATAAGGGGAACTTATGAACGAGGCATACTTAAAGGTATTAAATTAGCCTTAATCTAAATTTTGAGTATCTATTGACGCACACAGCAGTATCTTGTATCTTTGATATTGCATACAATATACAGTATTCGAAATGCAGGTTGCAAAGTAGCTATTTGCTATTAGTCATTAGAAATAGATAGCTAAAGTCCTAATTATTTAAGTAAAAGATTGAGACT
>NZ_JALAAC010000053.1:0-15540 GCF_037546855.1 Vibrio sp. 1-Bac 57
ACCTCCAATGCTTGGCTAAAAATTTCAATAAACTTATTGATTTGCTTCCACTTATTAGACATAGCAGGGATCAATTTTTGGTTTTTATCAGTGACTTTTAGCGCGGTTAAAAAAGGACGCTGAATGTCCACATAACGATGTTTCTCTCGATTATGAGTAGCTGGTGTAGCTTGTATTTGCTTGGCTTTATGTTGCGATATTTTTAACTTACCCTTTTTACTAAACTCTAATTGGATTTCTGAATCCTGCAGCGTTAAATAGGCACTTTTGAAGTCATCACCCAAAAGTGCAGTGATCTCAAGTAACGCATTTTGATGGTTATGATTTTTAGTAATATGGTTCGTTTGATGTTCATAGACAAAACTTAATACCGCTTCATTTTGCAAAGTAAGTGGTCGAATATTGAGCCGATTTAAGCTTTTATCTTGACCTCGATATTTGCTCAAGAGTAGCTTCACCACCCCATTACTCTCAAGTTGAGTTGACAGTAATCGATAAAAATCTTCAAGCGAATTAAGTACAGGAGCTGACATAGTAATTTCCGAGAGAGTCTAAAATAAAATAGTGAGACGCATTCTAACAGTTAAGTGATCTTAATAATAATTTAGCTAAAACTGAACCTATCTTCAGTTTAATTTATTAAACAAATCAATGTTGATTCGGAATACTTTTTAGATACGTTATTTTTAATGTAATAGTGTTTAATATGAGGCCTATGGCAAATGACCATAACTTAGATATTCACCTGAGTTTACCTAGTAAAAAATAAACAAAAGCAATTTTATAGCTACCCCTCTCTTTTTATAACTAGTATTAGGTAATTAAGTTGATAATATCTTACTCTTGGCTTTTAATAATAAAATTATAACTGACTCAATAAGGTTTCCATAATTGTGGATCAAACATCTGTTTATTATAACGTGTTCACTCACTCTCTATAGGATAGGAAACCCAATAAAGGCTGTTTAGTTTGAAATATAGAAAATAGCCATTTTCTTAGTTTAAAAGGAATTAACATGAACTCATTATCAGTACAGTGGAAAATAACTTTGCTTTCTGGATTTTGTATTTTGTTTGTAGCCATCTCATTAATCGGTTTTACCCTCATATCTTCAACCTCTAATCAAAAAATAATACAAATACAGAGTAGTAAATCAGTCGCTGATAAATCTGAAAGTTTACTAATGAGTGAAGCAAATACACAAGCATCAATCGTGCAAAAATATTTAGATGAAGCGGCTTACCGTGCTGAAATGCTAGCTGAAAGTATTCTGTTTTTACAGTTAAATGCCGAAGACAACTTTACTAGCAGTGAACTATTAAGAGTATCAGTGTCGGAGCTCTTGAAACGTTCCGTACAAAACTTCGATAACATGCATGCAGCATTCACTACCTTCATGCCTGATATGCTTGATAGTGAAGATGGTAATTATATTGACGCCAGTTACGTAAGTTCAAATGATAAAGGTCGTTTTTCTCCTTATTGGTATAAAAATGATAGTAATGAAGCAACCTTAAGTATCAAAACTGAAAAACAATTAAATGACAAATCCGCACTTTCTAATGGTCAAGACAAAAACAGTTGGTATACCTGCAGTATTGATAATAAACGCATGTGTATCATCGATCCTTATTTATCTAATGATGCAGGTGTAGGAAGTTTAGTAACAACTATTACTGTTCCATTGCGTAAACAAGGTGAGATTATTGGAGTAACTGGTATTGATCTTAAAATAGACATATTAAAACAGTTTGCACAACAGGCAGATCAAGCACTATTTAATGGTGCAGGCGAAGTTCAAATTGTTAGTAGTAATGCACTATTAGTTGCAGCAGATGGAAATACCCCTACATTTAGCAAACTCACTTCTCAGCCACAATTACAACAATGGTTAAGTGCGGGAGTAACACAATCTAAATGGAGTGCAGACCAACAGTTTTTAACTGTATTTATGCCTATTAAGCTACATGCTATAAATTGGGGCATTATTATTACAATGCCAAGAGAAGAAGTATTAGCAGATGCACTTTCGCTTAATAACTTAATTGAACAACAAGTCGCCCAAACGCTTAAAGTTCAAGTTCTAACAAGTCTCGTTGTTACCCTGATTGGTTTAATTATTATTTGGTTTGCGTCACTCAAATTAGTTGCTCCAATTAAAAACGTTGCTCTTCGTTTAAAAGATATTGCCAGTGGTGAGGGTGACTTAACACAGCGCCTTGAAGTCAGTTCAGCAGATGAAGTTGGCGAACTTGCAATATGGTTTAACCGCTTCCTAGATAAAATACAAGACACCATTAAAGATGTCATCAGTACATCAGATGCTCTGAGCAAAACATCAAAAGAAGCAAAAAATATAGCTGAACAATCCCGAAAAGGCAGTGAATCGCAATTCAAAGAAGTTGATATGGTTGCAACCGCATCAGAGGAGATGACACAAACTTCTGCATTAGTATTAGAAAATGCAGATAAGGCTGCTGTAATGGCAAGCGAAGCTGAAAAGTTAACTGAAAGTGGACACCTTGTGGTGCAGCAATCAGCAAACTCGATGCAAGAGTTGGTAGAAAAAATGGCAATGGCAGTGCCGATTGCTAATGCGCTTGAGAAAAATAGTGTCAATATCAGCGATATATTATCGGTTATTGAAGGAATTTCAGCGCAAACCAACTTGTTAGCACTTAACGCTGCAATTGAAGCAGCTAGGGCCGGCGAACAAGGTAGAGGTTTTGCAGTAGTCGCGGATGAAGTAAGACAATTAGCACAAAGAACTCACGACTCTATCGATCAAATAAGGGTTGTCATCGAACAATTGCAATTAGGTACTCGCAGTGTGACTAGTGCCATTACTGAAGGTAATCAGCTCGCTCTTGAAACAGCAACACAGGTAACTCAAGCTGTTAGCTGCTTGGGAGATATTTCATTATTTTTTGTCGATATTGAACGTATGAGTAATGAAATTGTTAATGCAGCAAGTGAACAAAATTCTGTTTCAAGTGAAGTGAATGGTAATGTTTCAAATATTCGAGACCTCAGTCAAGTCATCCTAGAGTCATCGACAGAAGCTGAAAAAATAGGCCAAGATATTGCTAAATTATCTGCGCAACAACAGCAACTGATGAAGCAGTTTAAAGTCTAAATAACCTCAGTTCTGGATAAGCACAGCGATACAACACCGATATTTACGCAGATTTATTCGTTAAATAGAAACAAATTCGCGAGAATAACGGTGTGGTGGATCACAACGCCGCTTTATCAACACTTCGAACGCTATTTTAAACTGCCTTGGTTGCATGGTGCCGACCAAGAGCAGCTTCACCTAAGTAAGACGAATTTCCCTAAACAACTGTGCAAAGTTGTGTTTAAAACGCCCCGCTTCTGCCAGCTCTATTTTTTTTAAAAGCAGCAAAAATTAATGATCTTCACTTAAGTCTTTGTGTTTATGTACTAACCCAAAATCCGCAAGAACCGCGTACGCACTTGGAATAATAAATAACACTAATAAAGTGGAAGTGAAAATACCAAATACAATAGAAATCACAATCGGTTTCACAATTTGCGCTTGTAAGCTCGTTTCCAATAACAACGGTAACAAACCCGCCGCGGTGGTTAACGAGGTTAAAAATACCGCTCTAAAACGATCTCGACTAGCTTTCACCACTGCATCATAAACATCAGCACCTTGATCAATGTGATGTCGAATATATTGCACTAATAAAATGGAGTCATTAACCACAATACCCGCTAATGATATAAACCCTAAAATGGATGGCATAGAAAGGTTATACCCTACTAACCAATGTCCCCAGAGCACACCAATTAAAGCTAATGGAATTGCTAACATCACCACAAAGGGCTCTAAATAACTACGGAACTGGAAACTTAAAATAGCAAATAAACCAAATAGACCAATCATAAAACCTTTTAGCAATGAACTACCGGTTTTTGCTGACTCTTTAGCTGCTCCCTCAAAATCAACCTTTAAACCAGGGAATTGTTGTTGTAGCTCAGGCAAATAATTAAGTCGCATGTTACTTATCACTTCATTACCATTGGCCTTTCTATTATCGACATCGGCCATCACTGTGACAGTTCGCTGGCTATTAATACGTTGTATACGCACATAGGAACGATCACTTTGCAGCAAAGCAACAGCACTTAACGGAATCTGCCCTCCTTGATCTAGCATGATTGGGAAGTTAGCAAGTGTTTGTAAATTACCTGCCTGTTGTTCATTTAATAAAACTTGTATTGCTATGTTTTCTGAGCCCACTTGGATTTCATCAGCGGTTTGTCCGAAGTACGCGGCACGTAATTGATTGGCAATCATCTGCCCATCTAGCGCATAGTTTTCCGCGCCAGGTTTAAGGGTAATAACCACCTCTTCTTTACCTGGACGCATATCATCTAAAATACCATTGATACCCGAAAATTGGCTTAAATACCTCTGTAAAGCAACTGATGCTTGCTTTAATACGCTTAAATCTTCATGTTGCAAACGTATTTCAATATCACGACCCGCAGGCCCCATTGCAGGTTGTTTAAAAACTAAGGACAAAGGTTCTGCCAACTCACCTGTTTGCAAACGCCAAGATTCCATAAAAGAGTTGATTAAAGTATTACGGGTTTCCGCAGATAATAGATCTAAGCGCACCGTGGCAACATGTGCTCCGGTTTCTCCAGCATCAGCATTGGAGTTATAATGTGCAGTAATATCTTTTATTAACGATTCACTTTCCTGGTTTTCTTGCGTCGCCTTTTGTCCCACAACTTGTGCACTTTTGATCACCTTCGCGACGATTGCTTCAGTTTGTTGCAACGTTGAGCCTGGCGGTAAAATAAGTCGCGCTTCAGCGATATCGCCATCCAATGCAGGAAATGCTAAAAATTTTAATGCCCCACCAGTGACTAATGCAAAAGAAGTTAAGAGTAAACCGATCGTTATACCAATACTCAGGTAACGCCAGCGCACTACAAAGGCGACTTTATTGACTAAAGTAACATGCCGAAAGTGTTCAAATTTAGCTAAAAAGACACGTTTGAATTTAAATGTAGAATCTATTTTTTCTGGTTTAGCTAATGAATGGTTTAGGTGATTAGGTAAAATCAAAAAAGCTTCAATTAAGCTGATACTGAGCACCATGATTAATACCATCGGCACTACAGATAATACTTTCCCCATTTGACCATCTAACCACAATAAGCTGCCAAAAATAAAAATAGTGGTCAAAAAAGAAGATATAACACCGGGTGCCACTTTCTTAACACCTTCTATTACTGCGTCATTAACGCTAAGTTTCTTTTCAATGTGTGCAGCGATCGATTCTGCAATCACAATGGCATCATCCATCAGGATCCCAATCGCCATTAATAGGCCAACTAAAGACATAACATTAATAGAGACACCAAATGTACTCATCAAAAACAATCCCCCCATAAAGGAGACTGGCAACCCTGCGGATACCCAAAATGAATAGCGTAACGAAAAGAATAACCACATCGATAAAAAGACCAAAATGATCCCTTGCCACCCATTTTTTAATAACATCGACAGCCTGTCTTGCAACAAAGATGACATATCATTAGTTAAAGTCAGCGTGATACCTTCGGGTGCTGTTTTTTGTTCCATTTCTACAAAAGCACTAACCCGTTCTTTAATACGTAACGCATCATCTGCTTTATTCTTTTTAATCTTTAAAATAGCCGCCGGTTTATCATTAAACAGAATCTTATTGTACTCAAACTCAAAGGCATCCTGTAGTGTTGCAATATCTTTTAAACGCACCACACCACCATCACCTAGAGAAGCAATAATCATGTTGCCTAAAGCCTGAGTAGTTGTTTTCCTTTGGTCAAATCGAAGTAATAACTCCTTGTCACTTAAAGACACAGTACCCGCAGGCATTTTAACATTTTGACGGCCAACTTTATCTGCGACCTCTGCCACGGTTAACCCTAAACGGCGCATATCTTGTATATTCAGTTGCACTTTAAACTGATGATCTGAAAACCCTGAAATGCTCACCAAACTAACATCGTAGTCTAACTTTAAACGCTTTTTTAACGCTTCAGCATAAGCCTTTAAATGCGGCCAGCTTACGTCTCCAGCAACAGCGATATCTACCACTGGTTCTGCCCAATCAAGCTCTTTAACAGTGGGTGGTTCTATTTGTGTAGGAAAATCTTTAATGGCATTTATTTCAGTTTGAATATCAACTAATGAGCGACCAACATCTGCATCATCAGCCATTTTAACTCTCAGTGATGCAGACCCCTCTTGCGCATCACAGGTAACTTCTTCAATGCCACTTAATCCATCAACAGCATCTTCCATACGCAGACATAAGCTATCTTCCACTTCGGCGGGAGAGGCTCCGGGATAAATAACACTAGCAATAACATAAGACGAAGAAAATTCAGGGAAAGTTTCACGCTTAATGTTACTAAGGCTGCTTAAACCAAGCACAAAAAAACTAAGCATGATCAAGTTAGCTAGCGTTGGGTGACGAGTAAAAAGTTTAATCACAGAGACGACTCCTGATCTGAGGTCGCGGCTTTTTTCGGCTCCTGAATTTTTAATGTCATCCCAGAAATTGCAGGCACTAAATCATTTAAAATTAACCATTCACCTTCCTTTATATCCCCATTGATAGCAACACCTTGTTTATTTCTAAAATGCACTTGTACTTTACGCATCGCAAGTTGTTTATTCTCTTGCATGACATAAACGAGGTCACCATGTAATGCCTTTTCTGGGATCATAAATTGTGAAGAAGCAAAACCGTGAATATTAGCACTCACAAACATTCCCTTAGTAAGTGGAGGTTTAGCCCCTATCTGAAACTTTGTAACATCCTGTTCAACTTCTAGATAAAAACCAATCGTAGCTTGTTCAGCATCTATATTATCGGCGATACGTGTCAATTTAGCTGGCCATTGATGTTGCTTTTCACCAATTTGTAACTCAATATTGGCATCAAAACCAAGCTCTTCGACATTCGGCAGCGATACTTGTGTTGGAAATGATTGAACACTACTCATTAGGATATCTGCATCTTGCAAAGAGAGCTCTGCTTTAACTTCTACAGTGCCCAACTTATACGCGTCAAATAAAACGCCACCTAATGCAACCACCTGTGCATTTTCCACATCAACATTCGCAATACGAGCATCAAAGGGCAATATAATTTGAGTATTCAGTAATTGTCTTTGTGCATCATCTAACATGGCTTGATTAACACTTAACTCAGCTAAAGCAACTTTATTATCGTCGGGCAAAAGTTTTAACGTACTGCTTAAATCTAAAACTACGTTTTTTTGTGCCAGTAAGGTTTGTTTTTGTGTTTCCAAGTCAGAGTTAGAGATCAAATTCTTTTTCTTTAACGATAGTTTGCGACGGTACTCTTGATCAACTAATTGTAATTTCTCCTTCTCAATCGCCAAACTGGCGCTTATATTTCTCTGCTGTTGTTGTAAACGTGTTAACTGGGCTTTACTGGCATTAACATTAGCAATGGCTTGTGCTTTTTTTAACTCGTATTCAAATGGATCAATTTTTAATACCAGTGTGCCCGCCTTTAATAAGCGACCTGACTCTAGCCCTGGATGTCGATAAATAACCTTACCATTCACTTCAGCAATCGCTTGCCAAGTCGTTTTAGGTAAAACACGCCCAAAGGCGAGAACCAGAGGTGCAGTTGGCTGTAGTTTTAATGCTTGCACCGAGACTAAACGTGCTTTATCGAAATTAGGTTGAATCGCTGGTGAAGATTTGAAAAAGATTGATAATGCCAAGATAATAATCCCAACCAAGACACCAAGGGTCATTAAGCGTTTTTTATTACTGCTCATTTTCATTATTTATCACTCTCAATAGTGTTGTTTTTAGGCGTATTTAAGCAACCAAACTGTAATAATTGAGCGTTTTGCTGCCCTAACTTCAACATAAATTCAGGGGTTATTTTGATGCCTATCGTATTTTTTATCCGATCAGGAATAAGAAATGGAAAAATCATCATACTGAAAAAACTAATTTGTGCGCACAGCGGGTCTACTCCGTCTTTTAGTAGTCCCTGCTGCTGCATTGAAGCAAACAAATTAATATGTTTTGGACGAAAAATTTGATCCAGAATATGTTGAAAATCGATATTTTTATCGCTGATTGGGGTTGAAGCGATTTTAAACATTAACTTAGGAAAATCGGGGTTTTCACTCATTACTCGATAGTAAGTCATCATTAATAACTCACTACTTTTTTCATCAATATTTTGGTTTGCTTTGCTTAATTGTTCGGTAACAGGTGCTGCAGTCTCTTTAAGCATCGCCATAAATAAACCCAGTTTAGATTGGAAGTAATAACGAATAAGCGCACTGTCCACTTGTGCTTTTTTAGCGATTTCACGAAGTGATACTTTGTCGTAGTCCTGCTCTACAAAGAGTTCCCTCGCGGACGAGATCAGCCTAGCTCGATTATCTCTATTTTCACTTGGGCGCCCTACTTTATTCACTTGTTTCATCGTAACCTTCCGTGTGCTACTCAATATTCTTCACCTGTAGAATATAATAATGCAACAGTGATGATTGAAGCTAATAAAACAATTCTTTAAAGTGAGCAGTTTAGTGAATAAAAAGAGAATTAGTTATCCATATCACACCTATCTTGCAGGAGGTCCTCAATCGCAATCAAAATACATTACTTAACCACAAGCATGCAGCCCAACACAGGGGATAACTAAAGGCCGTGCATATCTAAAGACTGTTCAAATGATTAAGTGCATTAATTGTTCATGGCAGCCGCAAAGAAGTACGTCACTTGCCAATATAGGACCGAAGATAAAGAGGAGGCTCACAGAGAACTTAAGGACTTAAGCCCCCTGCAAGCAAGTAACTGGAATGACGGAGTGCCATCGATAAACGAAAGTTAAAAAATAAAAAAAGTAACAGTTTATGGTGATTCAATGAAAATTAACAACTTTTCATTAAGCATTGCTGTGGCCTTTGTTAATATGAATTTGATGTGCTAAATCATTAGCTAGCACTTGATAAGCCTGACCAAATCCTTTCACATAAAGGCCCTGTTTCACTTTCAGCTTCACCAAATGAAAGTCTGTGAATTGACTCAGCCCCTGTTCCGTATTGCCTAGTCTGTTAATCATCAATTCAATTACATCTTGCCACTGTTGCGTTTCACGTGAAACGATCACGGCTTCAGCATCAAAAGTTAAGCGTACCCTTGCGTATAAATTCTTAGCTTCCGATTCTTCTTCAATTAACATCAAAGAAGCACTGGGATTGTTTAATATATTTTGTGTATGTCGAGCTAATTCCGAAATCAATACATAAAAACCCTGCTCAAAGTAAACAAAAGGCGCATAGCTCGCATTAGGTTTAGCCTTTACATCAACGGTCGCTAGCTGCAGTGTTTTTTTACTGTTTATGAAGTCTAAAATTTCAGCCTCTAAAAGCAGATCAGCTTGAGATTTATTTAATATTCCTTCATTTAGCGTCGACTGATTTACAATTGATTGTTTCATTACATGCCACCTTAGCTGAAAATTTAATACACCATATTCCAATACCATATATCTTGATTGGTGACAGGTATATTAAATTTTGCAGTTCTGCCTAGGTACCTTTAAAAGCCTAGGCATCTTTAAAACAATCAACCTACCGGCATCATATGAAACAGTGAAACAGTGAAACAGTGAAACAATCGGTCTACTTTTTACCCAAAGCACAAATAAAACCAACTAACAGATGATAATCATTATCACCTAAAGAGTGCATCTTAATAAAAATATAAACTTAATACAAATGATAATTGATCTCATTGTTAATTTAATTGATAATGAGTCCTGTTACTGAATAGAATTTTTATATTGGAGTTATATCGTTATGTTTCGTTACCTAAGTGCTGGAATATTGTCTGTCGCGATTCATGCTTTAATTTTTGCCCCACTGTTTGATCAGCCAGTTATGGCACAACCTATGAGCCAACAATCGCAAAGTGTTAGCATTAGTTTTAGTACCCCAAAACCAACACCTAAAAAGGTTGAGACAACTCCCGTTCAAACAGAAACGCCGCCAGCGCCAGTAAAAGAAGCAACACCTACAGTAGCGAAACCCAAACCCGTGGTCAAAAAGACCGTTAAAAAGCGCATCGTTAAAGAAAAGAGCGTGACTAAAAAAGAGAAAAAACAGGTTCAGAAAGCGATCCAAAAAGTCAAAGAGCAAGCTGCGCCAGTAAACAAACCAAAGAAAAAAATACAACAGTCTAACAAACCAACCGCGACTGCGGCGGCAAAGAAAGAAACAAAACAGATAGAACAACCCACTGCAGCACCAAAAGCACAGCAGACAGTCAATGCAAAACAAGTTGTACAAACTGACAATGGTTTACAAGGTAAACCGCAGCTAATACAAAAAAGTCGTTTTTTAAGTAAACCTAAACCACCTAGATATCCTCGTTTAGCAAAAAGAAAGGGGATCCAAGGCACTGTCACTTACGAGGTTTGGTTAGATGAGAAAGGTAAACAAGTTAAATTATTATTAAAAGATTCTTCAGGCGCAAGAGTACTTGACCTTGCAGCTTTAAAAGCCATTAAAAAATGGAGATTTTCACCTCATAGTGTCAATGGGAAAACTGTTGCACATCGTATTTATGTCCCTATTAGCTTTCAATTGGATTAATCATGACTTTATTTAATTTAATACAACAACAACTTGGTTTAATGACTTGGCCTTTATTAATTTGCTCGATTTTAACGTTAATGATCATAAGTGAACGATTATTAAAATTATTAAGCTTTGGTTCATTAAGCAAAAAAGAGATCACTCAATTATTAAAAGGCCATGACCCAAAGCAAAGCGAGCAATTGCAATCGCTTAGCGTGCAACTAAAGACAGAAAAAAATCTTGCTAAACGTGGTATCGCAATGCTTTTTGCACATCAACACTTTAGCCAACAATTGCGTGAAGATACAGCCAGCATTTGGGTACAAGATAAACGTCAAGAATTACACAGCGGATTAAAGCTATTAGCCTTGATTGGTGTGATCAGTCCATTACTGGGTTTATTAGGCACCGTATTAGGTTTAATTGAGATGTTTAAAGCGATCGCTTTAACCACAGGTTCAGTCACCCCTAATGATTTAGCTGATGGATTAGGCATTGCAATGCGCAC
Source organism: Vibrio sp. 1-Bac 57 (assembly GCF_037546855.1). Lineage (NCBI taxonomy): Bacteria > Pseudomonadati > Pseudomonadota > Gammaproteobacteria > Vibrionales > Vibrionaceae > Vibrio > Vibrio sp. 1-Bac 57. The sequence continues at coordinate 11,181 of NZ_JALAAC010000053.1, forward strand.
CACTGCCGCAGGCTTGTTAATTGCGCTACCTGCTATTTGTGGTGCACAACTATTAGGGTTATGGGCAAATAAAGTAACTTATCGCTTAGAATTTACACTTAATTTTTGTAACCTTTGGTTACAAGGCGTTAGTTTTCCTGAACAAAAACGCACAGCAAAAGTAACTATCGCAACAACGCAGGAAGTTAACTCGTGATTAGAAGTCAACATGCCAATGATCAACAGTCATTTCAAGTTGATCTCACTCCATTACTGGATATTATTTTCATTGTGATGGTATTTTTAATGCTCTCAGCAAATATTAAATTGCAATCATTAGAAGTTGACTTACCAACTACAGAAAGCAGTGCTAGCCAAGTGGTTGATGATAAGGCGGTTACCATTAATTTACTCCATCAAGCGCCACACTGGGCGATTGATGGAGTAGCACAAGCAGATTGGGCAACGTTCCAGCAAAAATTAATTAAAACAACTCAGGAAAAACCTGCAACACAATGGGTTATTGCAGCGGATAAAACGGCTGATGTGCAGTATATGGTGCAGTTACTAGGCTTTTTACAACAGCATAATATTCAAGCAACACAAATATTAATCGAAGAAGAGTCATCGCCAAATTAAAGTCATGTTTTAAAGGTATCGTATTAAAGGCATGCTATTAAAGGCACAGCATTAATGCTTAGAAATGCTAACTACAATCAAAAATGTATTTCTAAAAGACTATTCGACTACATTCTTAATCATAACGTAGGTGAATAGTCTTTGTGCACTTCAATGTTGAATCTGCCCTGGTAAAAAATGTTAAGCGTTATATTTAAGTTTCAGATACAAACAATAAAAACACCCCACTACTTTTCAATTTGTAACTGCACAGCATTAACCTCAAGCCTTTAATTTCAAACCTTTAATTCGAAATTTTTATCATATGAAATGGCTTTATTAATCTGTTACCAATATTAAATCACAGTCTGATCGCTGAAATATATTGAATAAAATTAAAAGCTACCTCTGTGATCTGATAAATTCATCACTAGGCGATAACCTTAAGCATTAGAATATTTTACATGTAAAGTGACACAGCGAGCATATAATAATACAAATACTAACTTTTCAATAAATTTACGTTAATATTATTGAACAATAACTTCTTTTAATCTGGCAACGGCCGTAACTAACAAGAGACTGAAAATGACTGACAACAATAATCAAACATTAAGCAATCAAGCTTGTGTCAAAGCTGCACAGGAACTATTAGCAAGACGTAAAAATAATCATAGAGGTGAAATGTTAGCGACTGATTGTCGTCCTACTAACCTAGATGATGCACTCGCAATACAAATGGCAACGATTAAAGAAAACGGCAATAAAATAGAGGGGTGGAAATGTTTAGTGCCATTAAACCCTGAGCAAATGGTGGTTGCACCTGTATTGGAAGGTACTGTACAACAAGGCGCAGAGTGCCTAGTACAACCAACACAACCAGGCAACACTTTAATTGAGCCTGAAGTGGCATTTATCCTAGGTAAGGACTTACCTGTTCGAGAACAACCTTATACTGAACAAGAAATCGATGATGCCATTGTATCTTGCCATATGGCGCTAGAGTTATTACAACGCCGTTACAGCCCTAATGATGACCTTGTTTTCTTTGATAATTTAGCAGATTGCCTACTTAACCAAGGTATATTTATTGGGCCTGAAATCAGTAAAGAACAAGCTTACCAAGCCTCTGAAATCAATATTGATATCACTACAGTTGCAACCGATGGGCAACCTGAAACAAAAAATTACGATGGTAAGCACCCTAACCTGTCTGCACATAAACCGGTTTATTGGTTAATCAATTTCATGCGAGATAGAGGTATCAGCTTCAAAAAAGGACAAGCTATCATCACAGGCTCTTATGCCGGTGCGATAGAAGTACCTATTGATACAACAGAAATTAAGTATCAAGATCTAGGTAAATACCAAGTAACCTTTAAAGCAATTTAGATTATAGCTATTTAAATTATAGCAATGGAGTACTTGAATCTTTACAAATACTCCATTAATACTACTGATGAGCCTTGCGTAACGCCTTCTTAAATGAAAACCCTGTCACTAAAACAGTACCGGTGATCACTAATATTGCACCTAATAAGGTATTCAATCCAATCGCTTCCCCTAAGAATAAACGCCCCCATAAAATACCAAATAGCGGCACTAAAAAAGTCACTGACAATGCCGATGCAGGACCATCGTCTTTCACTAATTTAAAATATAATAAATACGCAATACCTGTGCAGACAACACCAAGCACTAATACCGAAAGACTAATAGGTAAAGTAATAGGATCTCTAATAGGTATAAAAGGAAGCAATGGTAAAACGATAATCACGGATGCCCACATGCTACCATGTGCATTTTCAAACGGCGCTACCGCAGGTGCAACCTTAGTATAATTTGCAGAAAATCCATACATTAATGCGGCTAGCAAACAGGCCGTGATAGCTAGTAGTCCTTGTTCACCAAGTGCCATTGCTTGCTGCCCAACCAATACCGAGACCCCCAACATACCCACTAATAAACCTAGACCTGCTTTTAATGGTAAACGTTCTCTTTGCCACAAACTGGCTATCACAGCACCAAATAACGGTGCTGTTGAGTTAATAATCGCAAGTGTCGATGCATTTAAAGTTTGTGCGGCATAAGCAAACATTAGAAAAGGAAAAGCACTATTAAAGGCACCGATAATAAAAAAATGTTTAATATAAGAAACAAACTGTAATTTTCGACCAAGATAGAGGCTCATTAACAGCAAAAATAATGCAGCCGCTAATACTCTCCCCTCAATTAATACCGCAGGACCTAAGCTATTTGCAGTAAGGCGCATAAACAAAAATGAACCGCCCCAAATAGAGGCTAATAAAATTAATCGTAAAACACTCGCAACAGGCATAGCAGATCCTTTAAGTAAGCTTCAATGCAATAATTTGGCTAGAACAAGCCCATTAAAATAAGTCTTTATAACTACAAGGGTGGCAACACTAAATAGCACTATAGATAAATGATATATAACATATTTTGCAGGCTATGCCTTGCTATTAAATATTCTAATCACGAAATAAGTCAACGCTATTATTTTAATGCCGTTCGGTTAAGAGATTTTAGGCTTATATCTTAACGGATACCTTGATGGTATATATAGCACTGAACGTGAAAACGTTCGGTGTTTTCTTTTTTTAGGCAGAATAAAATGCTTAACATCTTCTCGCATAAGTCGAAGTTTTTTGGGAATAGTGCCATCGCCTGATAAAGCGTAGCCTCGAATTTGCATATCTATTATACAAATAGCTGAGGTAAAGCTAATACGAGTAGGTTCAACGTTTGCTTCTTGAGCTATATTTACCATCTCAAGCCTAATTAGATTATAACCAAGCAACACTCCCCACAACTCTTGCTTTACCCCTTCTGGAAACCGACTTCGTAAGGTTATTTCGCCATTGAGTTGGTTATTTTTAAGTTCACCAAAGCTCTGCTCTATTTCCCAACGTTCCCAATAAACAGTTAACAATGCCTCCATGGTATAAAGCTCGGGATCAATGAGTGAAGTAATAAAACCTTTAATTTCCCCTTTGGGTTGCTTATAACAAATCATCCTAGCTTGCCAAGTTTCTGGTAACGTTGGATTTTTGGCACGCGCCTGTGGAGAAACAGGCATTTCAATCAGTAAGTCATTATCGGCATATCGCTTAATAACTTCATATCTCAAATTCTTTTTTACGGGCGTCAACCAGTGAGCATTAATGCCAAATTGTTGCCAATTTAGCATTAAGTCAGCTGAAAAATAACATCGGTCAAATAACGTTAAGGAGTCATCGGGTATATCTGTCAGCAAGCGCTTTGCTAACGTTATTTCACCTATGTCACAGCTATCAAAGGCGGCTCCAAGTAACATGCGAGTATGGGTTGAGTGTAAAGAAACCATACGTAATTGAGGGTATACAGGATGATTTTTTGAAATAAAACCAAATTCAGCTCTATTTTCAGGTGTGTCTTGAGCTCTAAATGTAGTGCCATCGACTGCGAGTAAATTTAGCCCTAATGAATGTGGTTGAGAAATAATGGTCTTATGCCATGCCGCGCACGTCGTACTAAACAGATAACTCATGGGTGATTCGCCTAGGCGTTTGCGACAGTCTGTTAATACGCTAGGAGCAACATGAGAGTAAATTTCATCTGGATTTATTTGCAGGGCAATATCTAAGGACCCACAAACTTCTTTAATAGAATGGTTGCGCATCAAGCCCATCATAATGATGAGCCATACAGCTTGTTCAGCGGGTAAACGCCGGCGCCGAATACTTGCTTTTTGTGTTTTAAA
>NZ_JALAAC010000054.1:0-15302 GCF_037546855.1 Vibrio sp. 1-Bac 57
AAATAAAGCAGTGCTCAGCAATAATTAGATTGCTTAGCGCTGCTTTACCTATCCCCCTATCACTCAGCAGGTAAACGCGATAACGCCTTGAATAGCTCCGGAGTTGCTAGTACAAGTGCTTGTTCTTGTTTAGTTAAATAACTAACCGCTTCACTAATTGTTGTCGCTTCATTTATCTTCATGGTTGCCGTGGCTTCAATAGAACTAACTTGTCCAAGAGGACGTGGCGGAACAGGATCAATAAACGCTAAATGGAGTGCGTGCCAATGTGGATCACTGACTAATTCCACTAAATCAGGGCAAACCTTTATAGATTCTTCATAAATAAGTGAAATATCATCCATCGATTGACGAATAGCCGGCCTTTCAGTTTCATCAGGCGTACGTAGCAAGTGCAGTTTTTTTAGCAATGCGCCTAACCTCCAAGATCCCGTTAACATAGATAAAGGTACTGACAGTAACATGCCAGCAATCGCAGGTGACAACCACGCTAATAATGCTAAAGAATTGAAATAAGCTGCTACGGTTAAAAATACACCAAACGTCATATGCCAACGATGTCGGTATATTAAGTATTTAATCGGCAAGCTACCATCGCCACGACGTTGCGGGTTCCAGCCTGAATCTTGTCCAATTAAAATCGACATAACCGCACCACTATGAATCAACATCATAATAGGAGCGATCAATGCTGACATGATCACTTCAAGGATAAAACTAAACGTTAATACAATAAAACCACCAGCACGCTTCCTTGATTTTGCATCGACAAGGTATGAAATAAAGCCCAGCGTTTTAGGCGTAAATAAAATAACCATGGTAAAAATAAATAAACTCAATGCACGCGCAGCATCCATTGTTGGCCAAGATGGAAAGAATGAAAATTCATTCGCAAAATATTCGGGTCGAATATATTCAGCTTGTAAAGAAAGCCCTAACCCCACCATGATCAGCAACAGCCATAATGGTGAAGCTAAATAAGACATCACTCCCGTCAACAGGTGCATGCGACTCACCCAATGCAGACCTTTTGCGGTAATAACACGACTATGCTGAAGATTACCTTGGCACCATCGACGGTCTCGAATAGCAAGATCAGTCATAGATGGAGGACACTCTTCATAGGAACCACCGAGATCCGACGCAATAATCACACTCCAACCAGCACGTCGAATTAACGCCGCTTCCACAAAATCATGGCTAAGAATATGTCCACCAAAAGGAGGAGGTCCTTTAAGGTCTGGCAACCCCGCAGCAGACATAAACGCTTCGCGACGAATAATTGCATTATGCCCCCAAAAATTACCTTCTTTATCCGTCCACCAAGCAAGGCCAGTACCGACCACAGGACCATACACACAGGTTGCAAACTGCTGTAATCTCGCCATCAACGTGGTGCCATTAATTAACTGAGGAATAGTTTGAATTAAACCGGTATCAGGATCTGCTTCCATACGACGCGCCAACTCTACTATGGTATCGGCTTCCATTAAGCTATCGGCATCTAAAACTAATAAATGCGCATAATTACTGCCCCAGCGACGACAAAAATCACCGACATTCCCCGCTTTTCTTGCGCTATTTTTAGGGCGGCGGCGATAATAAACATTAACCGTTTTACCAATACGCTGACGCAGTAAATGAAATCCCGCTTCTTCAGCTAAAATAATATCGGGGTCAGTGCTATCACTAATAACAAACCAATCAAAGGCGTTGCCCTCTCCAAGGTTACCGATAGCAGATTCCATGACTTCAATAGAAGCAAATATTTGCTCAGGTGCTTCGTTATAAGTAGGCATTAACACGGCAGTTCGACTCATCAACTTAGTACTTAAACGCTCAGGAACCGATCGCCTGTGAGCAAGCACTAAAAAGAACCCCACTATCGAACCACTAAACGCAACGGTGATCCAACTAAACGTTAAACCAAATAATAACAGGAATAAATACTGAACAAAGGTCGCCTGTTCAATTGTCAGTACCGAGCGCATTTCATTAATGCCCCATACAGATAACAATAAAGCAGAACCTAATACTAACCAGCGTCGCCATGCATGGGAACGGCAACCATTTTCATTAATTGACGAGTGTTTATGTTTAACATTAAAAGATCCTAAAGATTGAGCAGCCATATCACCGATATTTTCATCGGGCATACCCTGCTTAATATCAAATGCACTAGGTTGAGGTTCGGCGACTTTTGAAGAGCTTAATTTGTCCATTGATACATCCACGTTTCGGCTTTACGACCATCGGAAAACTGTAAGTCTAAGCGCAGCTCAATCAACTCAACATCCAAGGGATCTAATTCAAAAGTAACGCGGTAGCCATTATTATGTGGATTGTCAGTTACGACGATATTATGAACCTCACCAGCAGAATTTTTTATAGCTGCTTTAGGCGTTTGTTGATTGTCATTATTAGCGGGATTAGGGAACGTATAATCAATAACAAACAAGCGTTTTGGTGTGGGTCCATTAATGCCTGCACGGCCACTTTTTGTAGATTCGACGATCGCTTCGCCTTGTTCAACGGTGGGCTTTTTACCCCAGAATAATCGATACGAAAATTGATACTCAGAACCAGCGGGAATAACTTCACTAGGAGACCAATAAGCCACAATATTGTCATTGATTTCGGACTCAGTTGGAATTTCTACCAACACAACCGCTCCCTTCGCCCAATTACCCACAGGTTCTACCCATAAACTTGGACGACGCTCGTAATGTGCTTCTAAATCTTGAAAATTATTAAAATCACGATCACGCTGAACTAAACCAAAACCTAAGGGCGCATTATCTGCAAAAGCACTAATTTGTAGGTTGGTAGGGTTTCGTAACGGACGCCATAGACGTTCACCACGGCCATTAAGAATTAATAATCCATCGGAATCATGAACACGTGGACGAAAATCATCAACGTTTTCTCGACCATAAGAAGAAAACATAAACATGCTTGTTTCAGCGGCTAAACCTACTTTGTCTAAATCAACTCGTGGGAAAAGTGTTGCTTCAATGTCCATCACGGTGTTGTCACCGGGGCGAATGGTAAATCGATAAGCTCCCGTTGTACTCGGACTATCTAACAGCGCATAGACAACAATTGACGTACTCTCAATTGAAGGTTTTTCAATCCAAAAGGCACGAAAACTAGGAAACTCCTCACCTTCAGGGTCCGCAGTTTTTAACGCCAAACCACGAGATGATAATCCATAGGCTTGGCTCTTACCTAAAGATCTAAAATAACTGCCTCCCTGAAAAACTGCCAATTCATCAAAGTAGTCAGCATTATTCAACGGATTATGAAGACGCAATCCGGCAAACCCAATATCCCCCGTTGGTAATGGCTTTTGCATCACTTCCCCCGTCGTAAACATACTAGGGTCATAACGTAAATGAGTCGATTTACCGTCATCTACAATCGCTATTTCAACGGTTTCTTTAAAGTAAAACCCTCGATGAAAAAGTTGCATTTGAAATGGCAACTCACTATTAGACCAAATAGAAGAGGCAGGATTGAAGCGAATATCTCTATATTCGTCGTAATTCAACTCTTGCAAACTGGCAGGTAGAGTAAGGTCAGGTTCTTGGTAAGGTACTTTAGCTAATTTACGCGCTATCCCTGCAACAGTATTACGGTCAAATTTACCGTTAAGCGTATAAAGTGGTTTAGCTGAATCCATCTCTTTTGATGGTTCTGTTTGCGCAGCTAAGGAAACCATTGAAAACGATAAACTGGGTAACAAAACACTTATTACACTTAGGTTTTTCCAAAAATTAAAACGTAAAGACTTATATAATAATGACATATATTTAAACTCTTAAGTTATGGGTAAAAGCCCTGTCTGTTCTGGTTTAACAGGTACTCTAGTTAAGTCGAAGGGCCACTAATTAGCGATGGCTGAAAAGACAACCAGCTAAGTAGGTGAAATCTTATTAAATTTTAAAATGCAACATGAAAGCCTATGATTTTATTTGATTTATCTTTCAAATTTCTTATCCGAATTTATGTTTAAAGGTAATAAATAAATGCTAATACAGTAAAAGTTAAGACAACTTCCATTGATTGAAAAACTACCTATTAAGTGGATACATAATCAACAAATTCACAAGGGTTAAGTTGATAAAAAAATGACTTTCATAACTATCGACTACGAAAGAAACTATAAGTTCTAAAATAATCATCAAATACAGTCCGCAAAAATAAACATCACTATCAGCCGTTGTTAAGCTTCAGTGTATTGGCTTGTTTGTAATAACCCCACTGACATCAATAAATCCAAGCAATTAAACTAAGTAATTAAATTAAGTAGTTAAATTAAGTAGTTAAATTAAGTAGTTAAACCATGTAATTAAACAGGTGGGAAAATAGAAGCCTCTAAACCCTAGTACGGTCATTTTATTGAAGTATCACAATCAATTTTATTTACGAAATAAGCTATCAGTTATGATAAAAATCACCATAACGATTACCTTAATAATTACTTTCAAAATCACCTTTACAAGGCAGAAATAAAGAATTTCAGGATCAAAGAGGTAGAAGAGCAGATGACATTTGTAAGTTGCATTTTGCGGTAATAAGGTTGAGTATATTAATCACTTACCAATCAAATAGAGAATGTATATGTATCAAATTGTTGCATCAGATCTCGATGGCACTTTATTGACATCGGAACACCAAATTACCACTTATACCAAACAGATCCTCACGCAATTACATCAACAGGGAAAATCCTTTATATTTGCTACCGGCCGCCATCATGTAGATGTTGCAGCCATGCGTAAGCAAGTGGGTATTCCGGCTTTTATGATCACCTCTAACGGCGCGCGTGTTCATGACAGTGATAATACCCTCATTTTTCAACAAAACATTGCAGCAGATACAATACAAAGCATCATGAAAATATTAGCGGCAGATAAAGCACTGCAAGCTAACTTATATCAAAATGATGATTGGTTAGTGAGCAGAGAAGATTTTTACGATACTAGTAACGAAGCGCATTTTTCTTATAAAGTATTTGATATCAACAACCCACCTGTAGAAGGAGTTGCAAAGATCTTCATCAAGCACGAACAAAAAGACCACGACAAACTAGCCTTATTAGAAACTCAACTAAATGCTAAGTTTGCGGATAAAGTGCATATCACCTTCTCTTCTCCAAATTGTCTGGAAATTATGGATAAAGGTGTTTCTAAAGGGCATGCATTGCAAGCGATAGCTAAAATGAAAGGTTATGAATTAAAGGACTGTATTGCCTTTGGTGATGGAATGAATGATTTTGAAATGCTATCGATGGCAGGCAAAGGTTTAATTATGGAAACTGCACACCATAAAGTTAAAGAAGCGTTACCAAACCTAGAAGTAATTGGTCGAAGTGATGATGAAGCGGTCGCAAATTATCTTGCAAAGAATTTGTTAGTGCAGCAATAAGAGTTATACAGAATTATTTACAGGGTCTTACAGCCCCCAGTAAATAACCTTTCTCAGTCACTGAGCAGAACAAAAACAAGTTTACGGCAAATGGAATTGCAGCAAACTTGCTTGTAACTAGATTTTTTAACTAGACCTTCTAGCAAGACCACACCCAGTAGTTAAAACTTCTGACAATCCATTATAAAGTCATTTAACAATGTTATAAGAATGGTCAACTAGCCTTATTGTGCAGTTACAGTCATTGACGAACGGAGTTCTTTAACCTGTTGACTTTGTTTTACTAACAGCATTGCCGTTTCATGTTGTGCATGCACAAATGAGCTAATAGCAAGATCCGATAACTCTTCTTTATCATCTAATGAGTTAATCTTCACAATCAGATTTGCTTGCGGATGATATTCCAATACGGATTCGCAAATAATTTTGATATTTCTAATTGAGTTTACCGTCAAGATAACACTAGAAGACAGCTCGACTTTGAGCGATTCCAATACGGGTTGCTTGTCTAAATGACCAAAATACGCTTGATAACCTCTTTTTCTAGCCACTAAAACATGCTGTAAGTTATCGGAAATGATCAAGAAACTTTGGTTTTTAGCGTGTAACTCTTTAGCCACAATTCGCCCTAAGGTATCAAAACCACAAATAATCGTATGTTGCTCAATAGTAACCGGCGTAATTTTATCCGCCTCAAAAAACTCAGTGACAAACAAAGCTGACAGCTTGTAGATGTTATTGACCATAAATGGCGTGATAATCATCGACAATACAGTAACCAAAATAAGAAAACCGCCTAACTCTTGTGATAATAGGTTTTGGCTAGTGGCTAATGCAAAAATAGCAAAAGAGAATTCTCCGACCTGACAAAGCGCTAATGCCGACTTTATCGAGTCACTTTTGTTCGATTCTTGTCTTATCAAAAAATACACAACGGTGGCTTTAACCAACATCGCGGATACAAGAACACCTGCTACTAAATGTAAATGAGTTAAAAAATACATCACATCTATTTTGGTGCCAATCGAAAAGAAAAATGCGCCTAGTAGAAGATCTTTATAGGAAGCAATATCAGACTCCACTTTCACATGAAAGTGACTTTCTGCAATGATCATACCTGCAATAAAAGCACCTAAAGAGTAAGTGAATCCCATTTCATGAGCAAGTAACGAAGCACCTAATACAATGGTTAACACAGAACCGAGGAACATCTCTTCCATGCGAGCACGGCTTGAAAAGTGTAATAGCCATTCAATGATTTTTTTGCCTAAAGTAAACATAAATGCGATCACTAAACAGGCATAAACAGCTGTTTTTAACAAGACATCGCCAACTGACAACCCTTCTTTTGCTAGGAACCCAATCAACAACAATATAGGGATAACCGCTAAGTCCTGAAAGATTAAAATCGCCACCGACTTTTCACCATAAGGTGTGACAATGTCTTTGGATTTTTTAAGGTATGTCACCACAATGGCAGTGGATGACAAACTAAAGGCTAAAGCAATAATAATTGCTGAAGTGGTATCAAGTTTAACTAAGTAAAAAGCGATTAAAAAGGTGATCGCAGAGCTGGCGACCACTTGCACAAAACCATTCAAAAAAATAATTTTTCTCAACTTCTTTAGTTTAGAAAAAGACATCTCTAAACCAATGGTAAACATCAAAAAGACGATACCAAATTCACCAATCAACTCTAGTGATGAAAGATCAGCATGACCATTAAAATCAAAAATATTACTGATGATTGTGCCAGTGATGATGTAACCCACTATGTGTGAAATAGCGAATTTAGTTAGCACAATATTAATAATGCTAGCGATGGCTAAAGAGATAGCGATGATGATAAGAATCGAGTCCATGAAGGGCCTTAAGTGACAGTCCGAGTTATCACAATATATAACGTAGATCACATTTTACAAACTATTTTTTAACAATAAAAAAGCCCATCTCAATGATGAATCAAAAAACATCAAGCCCTAATTCTGTCAATATCAACAAGGATAAGCACTTATATGAAATAGTTATTTTCTAAATCATCATACAAATGAACAATAAATTGACCGAAGATAAGGTTTTAAACAAAAAAGCGATTAAACTTTTAAGCTTCAGATTAATAACGTAAAAAAACCTTTCTTAAAATTTGTCCAGATAATAATAAAAATTGATGAGTGCTTGCACTATTTAAAGGAGATAAAATGACAACGAAAATAGAAGGCGTAGAAGGTGTAGTTCATGCCGTTGATTTAGCGGTTAGACCATTTGGTTGGCTATTATTAACCATCTTCGTCGTAGGATATTACTTTATTGCAGCCGAAGAAAAGTATCATATCAACAAAGCAAAACCTGCTCTTTTTACTGGTACATTCATGTTTATGTTACTCGGTGGATACTACGCAGTTAACGGACTCGATTTCAGAGCATTTGATACTGAAATTGCACACTTAATATTAGAAATTGCAGAGATTTTCTTCTTCTTATTTGTAGCGATGACCTTCATCGAAGCGCTGATTGAAAGAAATGTATTTGATGCATTAAAAGAAAAACTGCTTAAATCTGGTTTTAGCTATCAGAAACTGTTCTGGGTAACCGGCTTTTTAGCCTTCTTTATCTCACCAGTAGCCGATAACTTAACAACCGCCCTTATTCTCTCCACCGTGTTGATTACCATAGAAAAAAATAACAAAGCCTTTCTTGTGCCAGCGGCTATCAATATCGTTGTTGCCGCGAATGCAGGCGGTGCATGGTCACCATTTGGTGATATTACAACCTTAATGGCATGGTCAGCAGGTAAAGGTTCATTCATTGACTTCTTATTCCTCTTTCCTGCATCTATTACTGGTTGGGCTGTTACCGCTTTCTTACTTTCTCGCTTTGTGCCTAAAGGTCGTCCAGCCAAAGTTGAAGGTGCAGAACCCGTTAAAATTCACAAGGGTGGTAAAGTGATTGTTGGCCTTGGTATTTTCACTATTGCGTCAGCAGTATTAGGAAAGCAATTGATGCATTTACCTCCAATGTGGGGCATGTTATTTGGCCTTTCATTATTACAGCTTTATGCATACACACTAAAAAAATACCATAACAATGACATTCAAATTTATAAGTCTGTTTCAAAAGTTGAAAATGACACGCTACTTTTTTTCTTTGGTATTCTGGCCGCCGTTGGCGCACTTCACTTTGCAGGTTTCTTAAATCATGCAGCAAAACTTTATACTATGTTTGATCCTATGTACGTCAATGTTGGTGTCGGTTTCTTATCTGCCATTGTTGATAACGTACCTGTAATGTCAGCGGTATTAAAATCATCACCGGATATTCCGTTAGCACAATGGATGCTAGTAACATTAACGGCAGGTGTCGGCGGCAGTATGATCTCATTTGGCTCTGCAGCAGGTGTTGGTGTGATGGGCAAATTAAAAGGCGTTTATACCTTTGGTGCGCACATGAAATATTCTTGGACTATCCTCGTTGGATATTTTGCTTCGGTGATTGTTTGGTATTTGCAATATGAAGTACTTGGTTTGTATATAAAACCCGCTATACATCTTGTAACAATCCACTAGTTCGCTCTATAAATAAGTAAATAAGTACTTTAACTAAGTAACTATGTAACTATGTAATTAAGTAACTAAGTAGTTAAAGTACTTATTAAAAATCCAACATGGTCTCAGCTAAGAACATGTTGGTTCATTCACAAAGCTATTTATTCGCCTATCCATTTACTCCCTTCCTAACTACTCACGACTGAACTAGCTACTCAACTTTATCCCACACAGCCACCTAATCAATTAGCCTATTTGAGTTATCATCTCGATTTCGATTACAACTATAGCTGTAACTAAAGCTAAAACGATTGATCAAAGTATCTTCTTTATAGCTGTTAATAAATTGCAACCTATTAATATTCAGACATTTAAGACGATTTTCCATTCTTAAATGTAATGTGAGTTGCTAGAATGCCCTCAAACTATTCTAGAGAAGAAAATAATGGCTAATTTCAATACGCATTTTAATGTTGCAGCAATTAGTACCGGTCTCGGTGCAGCAGCGCTTTTATCCGCTGATCATATCAACCTTAATACAGCACTTGGCCTTTGGTTTTTAGGCACAATAGGTGGGCTATTACCAGACATTGATTCTGACAACTCAACATCGTTAGATATTATTTTTAACTTGTTTGCATTCAGTGCCGTCTTAATCGTACTCAGGTACGTGAGCAGTGACATGATCAGCTTTGTTGAGTTTGAACAATTAAGTTTAATCGAACTTATTGCAATACCATTAGTGGTGTACGCAGTGATGCGCTACTTAGTCAGACCTATTTTTGAAAAAATAACCGTGCATAGAGGAAGTTGCCATTCACTGTCATTTGTTCTTTTAATTGCACTGTTTACAACGCAAATTATATGGCGGTTAGCGCCACAAACATCAGAACAATCAGTATTCATTGCTTGGTTGGCTGGCGGCTTTGTATTCCTAGGAGGATTCATTCATCTAACATTAGACGAACTGTATAGCGTAGATTTAAGTAATGTCACTATTAAACGTTCTTTTGGATCGGCACTGAAACTGGCTGATTTTAAAAACAAAAGTTTAACGTTATTAAAGGTACTTTCGATTATAGCATTAGTCTATACAGCCCCTTCTCCCGACCAAACTATCAATGCATTAAGCGACTGGTCAAAACTAAAATTAAGCCCCTATTCTACAGTTTCATGATAATTGTGATGTTGGGGTAGTTAATATGCCCACTCAAGAAATAGAAACATAATCTCTTATTCTTCAATGGGCCTAATTGTTTTAGAAAACTCTAATATACTGATTATGTTGTGATTTTAATAATAGTATCTTCAATCAAAGTTCGCTAATCATTGATCTAACACAGTCACAAACTCGCCAACAATTCGCATATTTTCACAATCTTCTTCATGAAGAACAATGTCCTCAAACTTTGATTCTGTAGAGTTTGGTTTTAATAAAATAACCGAATGTTCCCACTCTCCATCATCAGAAGCTCTTTTTTCACTGGCATAGGTTTTAATAGTAAATGATGAATTATATTCCTCGTCATCTTTCCCATAATTTTCAACAATCACAATTTTACCATTTCGAGAGCCACCAAGTGACTCTCGAAATATACAAATAGAATTGTTCTTGATACGACGATTCATTGATTCACCAATGACTCTACAGGCAAAATACTTTTGTTCTGTTGAGTACTGGTCTGGTACTTCAAGCATCTTAAAATCTTTGTTTTCTTGCATTTCGCTAAATGAACCTGCGGCCGCATAAAAGTCATAAAATGGGATTACATTTTGTTCTTTATCATCTGCAATATTGATAACAGAAGACGGTTGCTGCATATCTAAAGCAGCAGTTTTTTTGATTTCAATAACTTCTTTGACTTCTTTTTCTCGAAGATAATGATACATTTCATCAGAGACTGGTGTTGATAAATTTAAAACAAATCTAACAACTGGCACTTCTTTACCATTACTTGAACTCATAGAAGTTTGTTCAACTCTACTTTGGTCTGGTTCAACGTCTCCCATATAGTAAAACTCAATTCCCTCATCATTGCTTTTTTTGATAAACAACGGCAGTCTAATGTTTCCCTTATTACCCAGTATTGATTGCACATCATTACTTGCTAATTTACGTTTAGATTTGGACATCCAAAAGAATTCTTTGTTATTGATAAATTCATCTTCATACTTGATTGAATCTGAAATATCTTCATCTTTATGATAGTTAACAAATATCGGACAATGTGTATTATCAGCACTAACAAGATAGCCACCGACATTTTGAGCGACAGGATTTATTTCTACATTCAATATTCTAAAAACGTCTTTTCTGGAATATTTTTGATACAAAGAAAAACCATCTCGCCAGTTTTCACTTTGATAATGCCGATTAAATTGATGAATAGCGTAATCAATGGAGTCTTGTAAACACAGTGCGAACCATTCATGTGTTAGTAGTGACTTGAATTCATTGCTTAATTGAAAATGGCCATTACTCAGCGTTAAGATATTTAGCCCATAAATTTCATTAAGCGTAAGTAATTTTCCTGCGCTTTTTTCACGAATAAATTTAAAATTAAGGTTAGTAAAACTCGACTCTACGGTCTTATCTGAAACCTCATAATGGTATTGAGTAGATATAATCGCTTTTAATTCTGAAATGGTGCAGGTATCTTTCTGTAGTAACTCATTGAGCAGTACACTTTCTTCAATTCTCTTGCCGTTATTGATCTCATTAGTAAAAAATTCAAGCAGTTTTACGGCTTTCTCTGAAAGTGAATGAGTAAAGTCCTTTTCAATTTTACATACAAAATTAAAAAATGATTTTGAATAATCTACATACAAAAATGGATCCCGTGAACCATGCTCAATAAAATCCATCATCAAGGGTATTCGGCCAAGCTTATATTTTAAAAGGCGATAATCCTTTTTTAAATCAGTAAGGGTTTTCATATTCGCAGAATCAATTGAGGCAAAAATTCGTTCTTTAGTAATGGCATCAAAATTGATTGTTGAACTTCCAGGGATCAGCCTGCTACCACTCGATATTGAACGACGTAATGTATCTTTGTTATATGAGTTATCTCCGTAAAGCGCAATTGGGATAAGGTAATTGTTACTGTAGTTTCCAATGAAATCAATAACGGTAAGGTATCCTTTTCCTTCTACTTTACGTAAGCCTCGCCCTAGTTGCTGAACAAATATGATTGCAGATTCTGTAGGACGTATCATTATGATTTGATTCACTTTTGGAATATCAATCCCTTCATTAAAAATATCGACGGTGAAGATATAATCTAATTTTTCAGTTAAATCATCAGACTCCAAAAGATGTATTGCATGACTTCTTTCATCTTCAGAGCTTTCACCCGATAGAGCCAAACAACTAAAACCTTTTTTCTTAAACATTTCAGCTAACTTTTTTGACTCTTCGTTTCTTGAGCAAAATACTAGGCCTCGAGTAATACCGTTATCAGAACCATAGAATTGAGCATGTTCAATAATATGTTCAACTCTTTTATCCGAAGAAAGCAATGCAAAATCTCGTGTATTTTCTTGTACAACACCACCAACCATTAGATCGGCGACACCGTAATAATGGAAGTTACTTAACATGCCCTCTTCCATCGCTCTATTTAAGCGAATTTCATAGGCAATGTTATGATCAAATAAGCTAAAGATATCTTCACCATCGGTTCTTTCTGGTGTAGCAGTCATGCCCAGTAAAAATTTAGGTTCGAAGTGTTTGATCAGTTTTTTGTACGACTCAGTTGCAGATCGATGAGACTCATCAATAACGATATAATCGAAATAGCTTTTGTCGAATTGATCCAAGTGACTTTGTTTGGAAATAGTTTGTACGGTGGAAAATAGGAAGTCTTTATCCGATTCTTGTTGGGATCCAGAGTAGATTCCCATTGTTTTATCTGATCCAAAAATATTCTGAAATGTTTGCAATGATTTTAGTGCGATAGTACGACGATGCACAACAAACAATAATCGAATTGGTTTAAAAGCTTGTGCATCAAACGCTGATAAATAGGTTTTACCTGTCCCTGTTGCAGAAATAAGTAGCGCTTTGGTCGCTCCCTTGTTTCTCAAGTTATTAATATTGATTAAGGCCTCTTCCTGCATAGAATTTGGTGATATGACAGGTTTAATAAATACTGATTCATGTGCTTTAGAAAGTAATTTTTGTTTGTTATAGATAACTTCATAAGCATCAATATACGATAAAGTTACAGGAGACCCATTTTGAAAATCTGCATCAAATTCTCCAACGATTTTTTCAACAATACTACTAGAATGTAGCGCTGATACTTTCAGGTTCCATTCTTTATTTGTCGCCAATGCAGAAGCAGTTAAATTACTACTACCTATAATGAGATTGTAATATTCCGATTTTTTAAACAAATAACCCTTTGAATGAGAATTTTCTTTGGTGGCTATACGCAGTTCGATATTAGTGAATTTCAGCAGCTTTTTTAGCGCTTCAGGTTGCGTAAAGTTTAAGTATTGCGAAACAACAACTTTACCTTTCACCCCTTTATTTTCAAGTTCTTTAAAGGCATTTATTAAAGTAGCAATACCGCTGGTAGTAACAAATGCAACGGAAATATAAAATTCATCACAATAGCGTAATTCCTCTAAAATCGTAGACAGCACTTTTTGTGGAGGGCTCTTTTTATTGACCAATAATGTTGGTTGATACAACTTGTCTGAAATTGACTCTTTATCAACAAAACCAGTTTGTAAGCTTTTACTTAGTTCATCTAATATCATATTTTTAGAACTCTTATATCTGCTCTGTTTGTAACTTTTCAACTATTGGAATATCAGCGGCAGCCCAATCAAGCATGTGTAACTGATCGATTTTCAGCCACTTTTGATCTGTATGCTCAGTAAGGGTTATATCCTTGTTCTCAACAGGACAAATGAAAGAGTGCATGGTGATGAAGAAATCCGGATATTGATGATGAACGGTATTGAAAAATTGAGGGTCGATAATATCTAAATGAAGCTCTTCTTTAATTTCTCTAATGATTGCTGACTCTTTTGTTTCTCCAAGCTCTATTTTACCACCAGGAAATTCATATTTTTTAGATATATAGTCAAATTTGGCAGGCCCACGTTGAACACAAAGTGTTTCATCACCATATTGGATAATTGCAGCAACTACATTTAATTTTTTCAAAAAGATTCCTTAATAGATAATTTTTAAGATAAACGCTCTAGCCAGAGATGATGCTCAGAGGTTAAATCACTTAAACTCTAAGGTTCTTAATACAATATACTCCCTATAATTTTTACACTTTAATGCTTTTATTATTTTAATTTCAAGGAGTTGTTTTGTTCATCAGTGCTTTAGCATCAGTTATACCTTGGTTACATTCTTTTTCATACCCATGAGCTTCAATAATCTACAAATCGTATCCTTAATGTTAATAAGTTGAATTAAGCTCTGAACTAAAGCAGGTGGCAACACGTTGCTTAGAAGCTTGATTAATCAAAGTATCCCTATCAGTCATGCATTATTTGAATAGATATTGACTCGGGGCAAATACGCACTCTATTTGTTAACCTAGCATTACTTATAATTCTGTGTTTTTTATTTCATATATAAAACATAAGGAATTAATATAAAAACAAAATCTTCCTTTATTATTTGAATCTAAGTTTTCACCTTTCACTTTTTCTTTTCTAAAAATCATCCCACACTCTTTTTTTACAAACCCACCGTAAAATTTCGATTATTTTGAGTAAACTATTAATGGTGACCTATGGACACCATTAAATCGTACTATCGCTATTAAAATGTATTCAACTTTATAAACCAAATTCTTAAAGAATCTTTAAACTCCTCAAATAAGTTTCAAATTTTAACTGTTATTTTAATAATTTGGATCTATTTATTAAGTATAAAAATGCTTATCTTAAGTAGTTTACAGCAAAATATATTTCGTTTTTTAATACTGTTTTTTTGTTTTTGTAAGTAAATGACAACGAATTATTTAGTTTTTTTAAAGTAATTATAAATACAATAATAACGCTCAGCACTTTTATTCTCGTTAGTATTTTGTTTATTTCTATTGGCTTTTTTATTTAAATTTTATTACCACTTAATGCGCTTATAAGCATTGCTCTCATTGACTTGTCTGCTTGATAAAAAGAAGACATTTACTGCTTTTCAGCTACTTATCTTCACTTTAAAAACAAGTTAATCATTATCCTTCCAATCATAAAAAACACATCTAACCACTGTTATTACTGGGTTTACTCATTAGCACCACAAAGTGAACCATTTCTTCATTCCATCCGTATCACTGTATTTATGATGCACAAATG
>NZ_JALAAC010000055.1:0-13902 GCF_037546855.1 Vibrio sp. 1-Bac 57
GATGAAGCACGTGAGTGTCGGGGTGCGGGGTTACTTCTTTTCGTCTTTTATTGTTTGAATATGTTTGCACACCAACTCGCCCCCATTTTTCTGTCACAATTTTGCCATTAAAATGTAATGAAACCACTTTAGAGTTACCGCCTCAATTGAATACACTAAGGATTTAGAAATGAAAAAAGTTGGTTTGTAGTGGGGCAGTGATTGTGGCCACTTAGTTAGAGTCCGCATTAATCATCATTACTCCCATCATGTGAATTAAAAAACTAAGGCTGTTTGACGAGTATTTTTTTCTAGGTTTTTGTGGCTTTGCTTGTTTAATATCTAGAGTGCCTAATGCATTGAGTTGCTCAAATTCTCTTGTTTTTCGGGCTTGATTTTCTTTACTAATCGCTTTAATCGAAGATTCATCAGGATGAATAAGTTCTAATCGTACATGGCCTCTACCCGTGGCACCAGTTGGCTTTGCTCTTTTTCCTTTTCTAGTTTTAATATTTTTATAGGCTCTTTCCCAATCATCAAGCACTGCACTTTTTTCGATAGTGTAAGTCACCACGCGCCAGTAACTTTTGGGGATAATATTTTCAAAGGCTTTTAAAAAGTACTCTAAATCTTCAGGCCAATTGAAGTTAATACCCGATTGATTCATGCATTGGTTTCGTAATGCATGCTTTAGCATATTGATAATGCGGTCTTTATTTTTATTATCATCGTTATTTTCTTTGAATTTAGTACGCATATTGATGATTATCTTATCTAGAAAGGCTAACTCCTTACTGCTTGATGGCTTTCCTTGGAGTAATGATGAAGGACGAGAGTGTCGGGGTGCGGGGCTACTTCTTTTTGTCTTTATTGTTTGAATATGTTTAGCGTTGTCTATCCAGCGATTAATCGTTTGAATGTTGATATTAAATTCAATCGCTAAAAATTCAGGCGCATAACCTTGTTCTATCTTCTTGAGAATATCGTAGCAGAGCATAATACTTATTTGCTTGTTTTGAGCCTCTTCTTGCTGTTTCGCTTTAAACTCTGTTGCCTCAAGCAACTTAGGCTTCAAGCTATTTATTTTTAGCTTTACGCTCAATTCATCATAACAGTGCTTAATTTTTACTGAATTTGAGTGTGCTGTTTGTAAATCAGAGAAGTGACGACGACTTGTTAAACCAAAAGCTCGATTCTCTTGTGGTGTAATGTTGTGCGTTGATTTAGATAGCTTATGGGCAACAATCCAGTCACAAAAGTGAAAGTAATTGCTAAAACAAGTTGCTGGTGTCGCATGACCATCAAAACGAGCAATACCATAGTACTTATTGCGTAATGATTGACCGCAGATAAGTTGTGTAATTGCTTGGCTTTGCTCTTTTGAGTAAGGCACTGCATTTGGTAGTAGGGCATAAGCATCATCAACTTCGACCATTAACTGTATACGACTAATGCAGCTATGTCTTAGGTGATGAAATACCAAAAAATCTAGCTGTGATAGATGACGCAAAATGCCTGAAATGGTACTTGAAACATAGAGTTCATCAAAAGGCGTGTAAATATCACTGCCTAATGTAAAAGCAAGATTATTATCGGCCATTGATAATATGCGTTTACGGGCAATACATTCACGAACAAGTTTGTTTTCACTCTCTGTCAGTAATGGATAAAGTGGTACTTTTCTTAAAGAAGCTGGTTTCTTATTGTTACCAATTTTATTACTGCGAATTTGCATCCAGCCGATCTCTGACTTTTCAATGAAATTGAGTGTTAATTTTCTTATTTCACCAATGCGTAGGTTGCAACGGAAGCTGAGAATGGCAATGCATTTTAATGTGTCTTTATTGTCATCACTTAAGTTGGTTAAGTGATCTATTTCTTGCAATGAGGCTTTGAAAAGCACCTCATCAATAAATCCAGCGCGGGTATGGTTAGATTGTTTAGCGTTATTGTTAATAGGCTCAAGTAAGGCGGGGAATCCAAATTGTGATACACAAAACCCATGCAAATTACTAATACGCTTTGTTAGGTTTTGTTTTATTTTTTCTGTAGGGGACTGTTCAATCATCTCTCTATATATTTCAGCTATTTGACTATGAGTCATGCCCTCAATATTTTCACCTTCAAATGCAAATAGCCAGCGACGAGTTAACAATGAGTGGTAGTTTGCAATTGTTTTAGGTTTACATGTTGTATCTAACTTATGAATAAACCATTTCAAGAGTGCTTGCTGAACAAATGGTAGTGATAACGTTGAAATGCTTAACAATGATGCTTTGAGTGTTGCTTTTGAACGTTTTTGTTTTGGATCTGCTTTCTTTAAGGCAACTTTAAGTTTATGAAATAAATCACTATTTGTGGTGGTAGGGTTGTTGGTAAAAGTGGAGCTACTAATTGATGGATCGTTAGCATTTGCTTCAAACCCTCCTTGAGCAACTAAGGTGGTGTCAATTCTTGCTAGGTTATCTATTGGTAAAGAATATGATTTAGTGCGTCCAGATATAAATTCAGACAACGCTTGGTTTATGTTGGCACCTTCTGTTCGCTCTACAATATAAGTTGCTGCTTTACGTAGTTTTTTTAGTGAATCAGGGAAATATGCTAATTCCCTGTCCATACCAATTGTGAGTTGGTTATAAAGGGCTAAATGTGATGTAGGAGGCTTCCAGCTTTTTATATCTAATGATTGCCATTGTTTGATTAGCCCTAGTGTAAAAGGTGATAAATAGCATTGGCTTTGTGTTGTGCTGTTTCCTACTTCATCGTATACGTTTGTATTAAAGCCTAGTGCTGTATAATTTAATGTAATTAACGGAAGCCCACCTGCATTAACGATGTTTAAAGGTGATACAAGTTGTTTTACAAAAGCATCAATCAGTGGATAGCTACAATGGCCTGAGTGGCACATGAACGAAAGTATCAACGCTTGAAAGTGCTGATCAATATTTCTGTCTGCTGGTGATTGAGCTATAAAATTCTCATACCAACCACGGTATTCTTGTTCAAATGCCCAAGCTGTGCGTATCCAGTTTATATTTTTCGTTTGCTTTTCTGGTTTGGCGGTGAATAAGTAAGCTGGTGCACTCACTTGCCAGTTATTTTTTTTCCTATAATTTTCAACCGTATTAACTGCACGATTAAATGCGAGTTTGAAATCACGCGCCTCACCAAATGTTTTACGAAGCATCTCTTCCATTTTTTCCCATTGTGGTAGGAACTCTGCTTGTTGAAGAGGACACTCAACTGGCAGGAAGTCATCAACGATTTTACTCGCTTTTGCTAATACACGACGTATCTCATCATTTCTGTTTTTCTTCCTTGCATTAACGCCAATTTCCTTAGACAAAGGCCACCTCCTTAACGCCAATTCGCTGTAGTAAGTTTTCAATATGGATGGAGATGTCTCTTAAATCTTCAATACCAATACTACTAAATTGTGAGAAAGCAGTTTGGCTAATGCTTGTGTGACCCATCCAAGCATCCATTAAATCAGGTGCAATTTGACTCTTATGTAAAAGCGTTCTTAATTGATGACGATGCCAGTTAGGCGGTAGTGGGAAGTAATCAAATTGTAGAATAATCGTTTCTGGTGTTGATTCTTCGAATAATTTTTCAGGAGTCTGGGTATTGCGGTAGAAAAATAGATGCTCTCGGCTATTTAATATTTGTTGGTAACGTTTGCTCAATAGAGGTTTTGTATTTTTAAAATAGCGTGCTGCCTGTGATACGAACGCTAAATATTGTCCAATTATTTTTACTGTCAGTGGCGGGATAATAACAATGCGACCAGAGCCGATTGCCAATGAATCCTTATCTGCAATGTAATATTCACCAGAAAAAAGGTTTAAATCAGATTTCTTACCTAGCCATCCTGTTACTGGCCGATAACCAGACGATAACCCCAATACCATCTGTGTGTATGATGCGATCAAATCATGGTGGTCAGCTGTAAACCAGTAGCTCTTGTTTGTTGTGCTTTTATTGATACGTGTAATTAACTTATTCATTAAGCTAGAAAGGATATCTTCAGACACATCTAGGGCAGATCCTAGCTGCCTGTTATCACTCACTCCTTTTATCTTTGGCAACTCTTTCATTGAGATAGTGGGACGAGAAATAGAAAGTGTAGGTGCTATTTTATAAAGATATTCAATAAAATGATTAAAGGCGTTATTCAGGGCTTCAATATCAATATGGGTATATGAAAGGGCGGGTAATTTTTGTACATCAGGATCTGATATCAACTGTGTTAATACGGGATCGATGCCTACCTGTTTTTGGTGATGGCTTAAAAAACCGCTAATTTTATTTAATGTTAAGTGTGTGTGGTATTGCTTATTAATAAGAGATAAAACACTTGAAAGGTCTTCCTTGGTGACTTGTTTTAATAGTTTTGCATTTTTTATAGATCGCGGAAACGTAATATCAAAATACTTACTGATATCAGGTAAATAAAGAGCAACTTCAGGTCGCTGCTTTTGAGATGGAATTATATGCTTTCGGGTAAGCGTACTATTTCCATTTTTAAGACTAAATTTTGTGTCAATAATTTGTTCGTGGCTATTCCCTAAAAACAGCATCAGTATTAGGCACTTTACAACTGGTTTTTTCTCTTCACCTGAAGTGTAATAATGATTTTCACAATAAGCTAACAGTTGGTGTATTTCAAATTCCGTTGCTTGATTTATATTGCAGGAGGAGGATATTTTATTTTGAATGATATGATCTGAAATAGCCTTTGCTTGTACAGCTTGAGCACCATAATGAGTGTGTGAATGATGAGTTGCTGGTTCTTTCACAGTTACAACGACGAACTCTTTGTCGTTACCTATGTTTTCTTCTTGTTCCCATTTTTCAGTCACTTTTTTTTGGCTTGAGAATATCTTTACCTCGATGTTGTTTTCGCCCTCTAACTCTGCATCTTCATGAGTAATTTCAAGCATTGCATGTCGGCTAGTGAATTCTCGAGTCCCTGCTCTTCTTTCTATCCCCTTTTTATCTTCAGCGCATTTACTTAAGGGGGTATGATAATGAGCTAATTGAGCATCGATTGCTTTAGTGAGTTTTTTTGATAAATCACTGTTCGGTAAATTCTCTCGTTTATCTTCAAAATCAGTAATCAGATCTGGTAGGTAACGATTACCCACTTTGTTAAGCCGAGGCAAGTGAGGGGCAAGATTTTCTCTTTTCCCTTTTGCATAAAACCTTATTTCATTACAAGCGCGTTCGATTAGCCCTGAAGTGCTCCCCATAAAAATTAGCTTAATCGCAACGGACAACATTAATGCTTTGTATTGATCGAATTGTTCTAAATCATAAGAAGCCCTGACTGGAACAGAGGCTAGCATGGCAGGAAGGTAGTAAATATCTAAGCTACCTTTGCATTTCGTCAATAATGCTTCTTTTGTGCAGGGCGGATGTTGTGAATATTCCTTTAACTTTTCTTGAAGTAGAATATCTTCATCAAAACTTCTTTTTAAAGCGGGAGCAAGTATCTGAGTCAGTCGTATTACTTCTTGCGAAATGCAAGAGAGGGCATCTTTTTCAAATGAAGCTGGAAACAGGGTTATAAAGAATATTTCAATATTCTCTTTTTCAAATCTTGCTTTAACGTCATCTTCTGTCATTGATAATCCCCATTCTTATGGTATCTTTTAAGTTAGAAGTGCTAATATTGTTGAAAACTTAACTTGGATAAAAAAATGATTAAGCGTAAAAAAGAAAATATAGATTTAAAAAATCAAATTTACCGTACTGTTGCTAGCTCTACTGCAATCGAAACTGGTGAACCTATTCGCGAGCTCGAGAAGAAGTTGAAAAATAAAGAAAGTAAATTCAACTGGCTGACTTTAGCGTAAGTACATCACTTATTAATCTTTCCATATGTTGGTAATCCCCAGCAACACCTGCTTGAATAGCTTTAAAATAAAACGCTTTATTTTCATCCCAAAGGTCATAGTTTAAAAGTGCAAAGCCAGTCTTATCTGCAATCACATCCAATAATAATCGTGCAATTCGACCATTACCTTCTCTAAATGGATGGATCAAAATAAACTCAACATGTACCTTTGCTAAGAAATGGATAAGGGATTCTTCACTTGTATTCGATAAGTCATCAAACTTACTAAGTAACGATTTTTCAAAGTGATCTAAAAGGTTAGATATTTGTCTAGCTGATGCAAAATCAAAGCTTCCTTTTCTCATATTTACAGATCTTGCAGTGCCTGCCCATTCATAGATATTACCTAACCACTTTCGATGCCATTCATTAATATCGGCAACCGTTAATGAGTTTAACTGTGGTTGTGTCTCATCAAATAGATGCTGGTATAACTGAACAAGCAGAATACTTTCAACTTCGTTTATTTCAGCTTCAGTAGTGATACCAAGTAAATTTTTAAGCACCTTAGAATCAGATCCAGCTTGGAACTCACCTTCTGTTGAATTTACTTCATATTTTTTAGCCATCAGTGATTCCTCAAAGCGATTTATCGATCAGATTGTTTATTCGTTTAAATATTAGGCTTTGCTTAAAAGCAGCTCTGCTCTCATTTCGTTTAAAATATCATCTTTACTAATAACTTTGCTTGCTCCATTTGGTTCTCTAATTGCACTCCTCTGATTAGCGATAGTGCCACGACATATTGATGCTAGTTCAGCTAGTTTGGGTTCCGACAAATGGCCTGAGCCATAAAGTGTTTTTATGAAATTTTCTGGCATTTTTTCATTGATTTGATTCATTAGGCGCCCAAGTGATTTCATATCAATTGACGAGTGAATTTTTTCAATGACACCAGACCAAGCCATTTTTGAAATATCATCTTTAGATAATTCAGGTGAATATATGAGAATGTTGATAGAAGAAAAATCAGTTTTTGTTAAATCAAAAGCGGTGTGTTCGAAGCCTGAAATTATTTGAATAGAGGTGTTGTTTTCAATTGCATGCAGTGTCATCGTCTTAGCAAAAAACTCTGTCGATGAGTTTTGGAGCTTTTCAATATTGAATAATTTTTCCATAGAAATGAAAAATTCAAATGCAGTTTTGGCACCTTCATGAATATTAAAAGTTAGATTTTTCTTTTTGTTCGTACTCAGAATTTTGATCATATAGCGCCGCTCAAATTGCCATTTTAGTATAAATACTATACGATCTGTTGTGACCAAAAACAAAGTAAATGCCGTAATAATAGGTGTTTTGTGATGTTAAATGGTGTTAATTATTTTTCTTTAGATTGTTTTTAATTGCATGTTTTATATGAAGTTATTGTTTTAATTGGTATTTTAAAGTTAAAAACAAAAACTAGGGGGTAAGCCTTCCAAGCTGATAATGCGGGTTCGATTCCCGCTGCCCGCTCCAAGCTTTATACTTAAAAACCAAGCACTTGTGCTTGGTTTTTTTGTTTCTATTATTTGATAAATAACATTTGTGGCCGTTTTGTGGCTAGTTTGTGGCATCTAATTTATTTCTAGTATTTTTCATTACCTCACTTCATCAGTACTACTCAAAAACAATGATGACTATTAAATCTTTATTCTGTTATTTCTCCAGCTTCAAATAACTCTCCGATCGATACTTCCAAATAAGCACATAATAAATCGATTGCTTCTAATTCAACTCTTGTTGCTGTTTCATTATAAAGCCTAGTTATTGTACCTCTATTAATTCCTGTATCTCTTGCAACATCCGCTATTTTTAAACGCTTAACGCCCATGATCTTTGATAAATGACACTTCAAAATGATCTCCTTAGATAAAAAATGTTCTATAGCGAGGCAAAATGTCTTGCAAAGAATTATTTTAATGATATATTTTAACCTGTAGGAGAGCAAAGTTCTCTTCAGACAGTTAGTTTTAATAATAGGAGAGTATATTATGAATATTACATATATGACAACTTCTGAACTATCAGAACGAATTAAATATGATCAGCGCACAATTCGTGAGCAATTAAAAGATTCAGTTCTATTCGAAGGGGTGCATTACATTCGTCCATTTGGAGGAAGAAAAATCCTCTATCTTTGGGAGCGTATAGAAGAAGAGATGCTTAACGGTATTTCTTTAAATTCTTTAACGGTAGGAATGTGAGGTTGTTATGGGAAATATAAGTGAACGAAGTAATAAATTAGTTATCGAATTTCGAGCTGAAGGGATCCGCTGTAGAGAGCAAACAAATCTACCGGCTACTTCTGCAAATCGCAAGCGTATGGATAAGTTATTGAAAGTGATAGAGGCAGAAGTAGTACTAGGTACTTTTGATTTTTGTAAATACTTTCCAAACTCAAAACGAGCTACAAAATTTGTAGAGCTACAACAACGCAAACAAACAGCGACTAATCATTTTAATGCGCCTGATGCACCAACATTAAAAGCGTTTTCAGAGTTGTGGTTTAATGAAAAAGCGATTGAATGGCGTAAAAGTCATAAACAATCAATTGAAGGGATTTTAGAGTCGCATATCTTGCCTGCATTTGGGCATATGAAGATCAGCGTCATCAAAAAACAAGATATCTTAACGTTTCGAGCTGCTCTCGCCAAAGTCCAGACTCGAACAAAGAAAACACTATCCGCTTCTCGTATCAATCATATTATGACACCACTAAGAATGCTGCTTAACGAAGCCGCTGATCGATATGAGTTTACGTCACCTTGGAAAAATATTAAAGCCTTAAAAATACCGCGTACCGAGGTCAACCCATTTTCTTTAAATGAAGTTGAGCGATTAATCAAAACTGCACCTGATGACTTTAAATCCTATTACACAGTGCGCTTCTTCACAGGCTTACGAACAGGAGAAATTGATGGTTTACATTGGGATAAAGTCGATTTAGATAAGAAGCAAATCTACATAACTCAAAGCCTTGTAAAAGGGGATATGACAGACGCAAAAACTGACGGCTCAAATCGAACTATTAAGCTGACTGATAGAGTTGTATCTGCATTGCAGCAACAAATGAAAGTAACAAAGCACCTAGGGCCTTTTGTATTTTGTAAAAATAATGGCAAGCCATTTAATTATCAAACTATTAGCCGTGTTATTTGGGAGCCTATGCTGCAACGATTAAATTTGAAATACAGAAACCCATATCAAACACGCCATACCTACGCCACGTTGTTACTGGCAGCAGGTGAATCGCCAGAATGGATTGCACAGCAGATGGGGCATACCACTACAACGATGTTATTTCGTGTTTATTCACGTTATGTACCCAACTTAACTCGGCAAGATGGCAGTGCCTTTGATCGTTATGTACAAACTCAAGGAGAAGATAATGCTTAGTGTCCATGATCATCCAATAGTGCAGCAGATTGATAGCCAAATATCGCAAAGTGAAACTTATTTATCGAGCCTGCAAGTAAAGCGTATTGAATTGACGAGATCGTTATTAAAATCAACCTATGAAGTTGCTCAGATAATTTGTCGTAATTTATATATAAATCAAACTCAAAGAGAGGTAGCTTTGTTATGTGGGTACGAATATTTAACAAATATTCAAATGGTCGAGCAGTGGTTATTAGAACAACTAGTAGAGCTAAATCAACCTCGTTTTGATTGTGGTATTAATGAATTACAGAATCGTTTAGTGATGAGGCTTAATAGCTTAAAACAGGATTCCATAGGGTTATAGTTAGAGATTAGGATAGCAGCTATATCACTATCCTAATAATTTTTATGTGATTACTGAAAAAGGACTGATCCCTAAATTGCGATGTTATATCATTTTAATTTTTATTTAAATAAGCATGTAGTGTTAGAGTTTCTCATTCTAGAAGCTTGTAAATAGTAATCATCAACAGGATGAATTAAATATTACTAGTATTTTTATCTTCAGTTAAAAGAGGGGGTTAATCTTCATCTGTTCTTCCTCTCAATAAATAGATACTTTACATTCATATTGTTGTTTTATATATAATTAGAGCTTTATTCGAGACATAAAACGGTCAATTCTAATATGCTTTAAATAGAACAGTCTTTTATCGCTGATTTTTTAAATATTTTTAATAAACAGTTACCTATTTTTCTTGCTTCTAGGTGGTGCTTGGTGGCAACTCAATGGTTTATGTTTTGCATTTTCCATTATATTTTCATCGACAAATTTGTAATAGCCTTCTTTCAAGAGCTCCCACCAACCATCAGAAACATCTGCACCATGCTTAATAACTATCTGTTCAATAGCATCTAAATTTATATGAGTTGCGTCATAAGCAATGTCTAGTAGGGCATCTTTAATATCAATTGTGACTGAATCAATGCCAAATGCTGCATCTATTTCAGTTATAATTTTCGTTCGATTTAGTTCTGTTAATCCTATTAATTGAATTTTTCTGTGCACTAAATTAACTTCTGTTACGCCGGCTCGATGATCTAAATTACTCATGTTAACCCCCTCTTTTTTGATTTTTATTTGGAAAATAATGTAAATATGCCTACTTAGGATCCTTATCATTATGGTGATGCTTTCCATGCATAAAGAAATGCATTAAAGGGCATAATAAAAGAATCGAAAAAGGTAAATACTCGAAAAAATACTGGTTATGTTTAGTCAGTAAATAGTAAGTTACGCCTGCTATTGCCATTATAACCACCCAAGATTTAGGCGTTAATAAGAGTGCTTTAATATTATTTATCATAATTTTTACCTCAATATTTATTTGGCCAGCATTTTTTCAAAGTTCACATTTGCAATATCATTTAATTGCCCAGCATTTTTTCAAAGTTCACATTTGCAATATCATTTAATTGCCCAGCACTTTTTAAAAGTTAAGATTTGCAATATCAATTACTCAACGACTAGATAACCCTTGTACATTTGCATTGAGCAGTGAAATACATACTTGCCCTTTTCCATAGGGGGGAGTGAAATTTCAGTGGTTTTGTTTAACGGTAATTCATCACTAATTTCAAAATCAGGGAAAATTAACGTAGCCGCACATGGGCTTGGATCTTTACGAATAAATTTAATAACACTCGGTGTGTTAGCTTTTAGAATAATATTCGATGGTTGATAAACACCGTCCTGCACCATTATATTTACTTCATCACCGATATTATTTGCTAATTTTTTTTGCTTATTATTTGGGGAGTAAAGCCAAAACCACCAAACAATGAAAGCAATTAAAACGATGCCTACAAAGTTAATAATTAACATAATTTTCTCCTAATGATCTTGTGCTTTAAATAAACGTAAACGATTTGCATTACTCACTACCGTTAACGATGAAAGAGCCATTGCAGCACCCGCAATAACAGGGCTAAGTAATAATCCAAAGAATGGGAATAAAATTCCCGCTGCAAAAGGAACACCCGCGACGTTATAAATAAAAGCACCAAATAGATTTTGTTTAATATTGCTTAAGGTAGCTTTGCTCACTGCGATTGCATCAGCAAGGCCATGTAACGAGCCTCGCATTAATGTTATATCTGAGCTTTCTATCGCTACATCAGTTCCTGTACCAATTGCAAAACCAACATTTGCAAGGGCAAGTGCTGGAGCATCATTAATGCCATCTCCAGTCATTCCTACTATTTCACCTTGAGCTTGTAATTCCGCTACTTTCTGTGATTTTTCTTCCGGTAGTACTTCAGCAAAAAATTCTGTAATACCTACTTTTTGTGCCACCGCTTTTGCCGTTGCTTGATTATCACCAGTGAGCATGATCACTCGAATACCATTTTTTTGTAAACGCTTGATAGCAGAAATTGAATCTTCTTTGATCGGATCGGAAACGGCGATAATCGCGGCTAGCTCACCATCAATAGCAAAAAACATCGGCGTTTTAGCTTCGCTTGCCATTTTTTGGCTAATATCAAGGCTTTCTTTATTGACATTAATACCTTGCTCACTCATTAGTTTGTAATTACCAAAAAATAAGCGTTTATCGAGCACAACACCTTCTACACCTTGGCCAGTAATGGCATTAAAATGTTCGACTTTATCTGTGCTTAATCCTTTTTCATTTGCCGACTCCACAATGGCTTGTGCTAATGGATGTTCAGAAGCAATTTCTAAACTTGCCACTAATTGTAATATCTGATCATCTACCATCGAATTAACACTGTGAACATCTGTAACTTTAGGTTTACCTAAGGTTATAGTGCCTGTTTTGTCCAAGACCATAGCTGTGATTTTTGAAGCACTCTGCAATGCTTCACCATTACGAATAAGCACACCTACTTCGGCTGCTTTTCCCACACCTACCATTACCGACATAGGCGTAGCAAGCCCTAACGCACATGGGCAGGCTATAATTAGTACTGTAGTTGCTGATACTACTGCAAAGGCAACACTTGGATCTGGGCCAAAGTTTAACCAGATTAAAGCACTGGTAATGGAAATAATCATAATGGTTGGCACAAAATAAGCGGAAATAATATCAGCTAAGCGTCCTATCGGGGGTTTAGAGTTTTGCGCCCGTTTGACCATATTAATTATTTGTGCGAGCGCTGTATCTTTACCAACACGTGTCGCCCGAAAAATAATAGATCCACTTTTATTAATGGTTCCGGCAACGATTTCATCACCTATTGATTTTTTTACCGGCATAGGCTCGCCCGTTAACATCGACTCGTCAATGGTTGTTTTGCCTTCGTCAACTTTGCCATCAACAGGAATGCGCTCACCTGGGCGCACGCGTACGAGATCATTTAATAACACTTGATCAATGTTAATATCAATATCTTTGCCATCACGAATAACGCGTGCCGTTTTCGGCTGTAAACCAATCAATCGTTGTATCGCTTCGCTAGTTCTGCCTCTCGCTTTAACTTCAAGCGCTAATCCTAAATTAATTAAACCGATGATCATTGCAGTCGCTTCAAAGTAGACATGTCGAGCCATCTCAGGTAACGCCAATGGGTAGATAACAACAACCATTGAATATAACCATGCAGTACCAGTTCCTAAGGCAATTAACGTATCCATATTCGCGTTATGATTAACAAAAGATCTCCATGCGCCGATATAAAAATGTTTACCTGCAAAATACATAACAGCGGCACAAACAAGGCCTATCAATAACCAAACTGCACGATCCATGGTTGAGTTGACTGTCATAGGCCCACCCATTAGGCCATATACCATTAATGGCACACCTAAACCTAAACCAAATTTCATTTGTGTCATGAGTTTCTGGTAATACTTTTGTTCTGCTTCCTCTTTTTCATCAAGTAGCTGTTCATCGCTAGCATTATCTGTACTTTTAGCGTTATAACCTGCGGATTGAACCGTTTTTATAATTATATCTTCTGAAACATCGCCAGTGACAGTTAGGGTTCGTAGCGCAAAATTCATTTGTGCTTGTTGAACATCAGGAAGGTCATTTAATGCTTTTTCTATCTTATTGACGCAACTTGCACAACTTGCCCCTTCTACAAGCAACTCTTGTGTTTGTACTTGGGAGGAGGCAGGACTCTTATCTTTTGATGATTTTTCCTGTGCAGGAAGGTTATTGTTCACTGTATCCTGTTGCGAGGGGGGAGTCGTTTTATAGCCTTTTTGTTCAATTAAAATCACAACGGATTTTAATGTTGCATCATAATCTGAACTGTCTTCAATGACAATTTCTGCACTTTCCGATGCAAAATCTACCTTTGCATTCACCTTTGTTATTGCATTTAGTTCTGTTTGTAATTTACTTGCACAACCTTTGCAGGCCATACCATAAATAGGCAGTTTGAGACTTGTAGGTAAAGACATGCTTGCTCCTTATTTCAGTTTGGACAGTGACTTTATTAAGAAGCTTAATCCTTACCCTTGAGGCAAGGTCAAGCTGATCCTGTAATAATTAGTGAACTCCATTTTTCAAAAATAATTTACATCTTTAATTAAGGCTTATTTATTATTTTAGGCTGAAACCCGTTATATCTTCACCTTTATGCCTAGAACCTGTTCACCTCACTACTTGCTGATTTTTGCATCTTGAATG
>NZ_JALAAC010000056.1:0-13852 GCF_037546855.1 Vibrio sp. 1-Bac 57
TACTTATATAAATATAAGAAACTAACAATTTATTATTCTGAAATAACTGCGATTGAACAAGTTCATTCGCTTCGTTATTCATTGAAAGATAAATCTTTCAATGTAAATGAATTATTTCGTGTGTCACCATTATTGATGTTGCCTAACAAGTAGGACTTTGATTTTTTGAAATCACATCAACAACAAGTGCTCACACAGATTGTTTGATTAAATTGTTAAAGAGCGCGCCTTGCAGCTAGGCGGCGTATATTACGCGCCTTTCGAACATTGTCAACGTTTTAATTTAACTTAATTTCGAAGCAAACTTCGAAGCGTTAATACGTTAAAAACTATTCTCAAACTCGCTGGGTAACTTGCGCCACACCCCGTGTCTGTGGGGTCGCATTATAGGGATTGAGATCACATTGGCAAGTGTTTTATTGCGATTTATTGCAATTAATTTTTATACCTACTTTGAACACAAGTTATCCACAATTTTGATTTTGTTATCCACACTTTTGTGTCGTATAGTGGCCTTTTATTATGTCGATCAAGAAGGTTTATTATGTTTCCTACACTACGTCCTTATAAGAATATCTATCCTACAATTGGTAATGCTGTTTATATTGACCCATTTTCTTCCATAATCGGTGATGTTCACTTGGCAGATGACGTGAATATCTGGCCGATGTGTGTTTTACGTGGTGATGTTAATTCTATCTATGTGGGTGCTCGTACTAATATTCAGGACGGCTCCATTCTGCATGTGGCTAGAAAAGGTGAAGCAACCGTTGATGGTTACTCCCTGAATATTGGTGAAGACGTCACGGTTGGCCATAAAGCAATGTTACATGCTTGTACTATAGGCGATCGTGTTTTAATTGGTATGGGTGCGATTGTATTAGATGGTGCTCATATTGAAAATGAAGTGATCCTTGCAGCAGGCTCCTTAGTGCCCCCCAATAAAGTGTTAGCTTCTGGTTTTTTATATGTAGGTTCTCCTGCAAAAGCAGCACGTGCTTTAACTGAAGCTGAATTTGCTTTTTTAAAACGCTCTGCCAGTCATTACGTTAATTTAAAAAATGAGTATCTTGAAGAAACTTCTGCATAACCGCCATCAGCAGCAATAAATACTTCGTTATCTATTAAATAGCAGTACAGCGGCTTTTAAGAATAAGCTATGTACTGCTCATCTAACTACCTATTCGTCTAATCATCTATTTATCTACTCTTTTCAACTATCTATTCTTTTTAACTGCATGTTTGAATTCTATAGCAGAATTTATAAGGCTCCAGATTAAGATCAGTCATTAATACCAATCAGTGCATAACAACTGGGATTAATAGTAAATAAACTTTTCTAACTTGTTCCCCCTTTTACAACAACCCCAATCAGCGAACATACAACGCTCATCAATTAAAGTACGTTCAAACCGTCCCCATTAGATTAAATAAATCTCACCGTTTACGTTAAACAATTTTTTATCTCCCTCTAAATGAATACTTAAATTGATACCCAGACAATGAGGCTATACCTTTTGTCCCGTTAGAAGATCAATAGGTTCTGACTTCTTTCTTTAAAAACTATTCATAAAAGGAAATACAATGAAAAATATAAACGTTGATTATGTGCAAAATCCAAGCATGCCGCCTTTGTTAGCCAAACTCCCTTTTTGGCCAGTCCATGTTAGGCAAGATATTGATAAACAATGTTGGAGTAAAACCTGTATCAGTGAGCAGATAAACCTAACTGAATGGCAGTCTTATTTAGATGACCTACCAAAGGACCCTTATGTTGAAACACGTTGGAAAAGTATGTCTTGGCTTTATTTCAATGAAAGCAGCGAGCTTAAAGTATTAGATAATTGTCCGATGGCACAAGGGGGGGCTTATAACGATGCCGATACAATGGCGAATAAATTACGGCATTATCCCGCACTCGATAAAAATTTCTTAGCGCGTGATGATGTACAAGAATTTGTTAAGGCTTGGGCGGGACTTTGGCGTATTGCTCCAAACGAGCCGATCCTTATGCAAATCACAGGTGTTAAAGGAAAGCAGTCATTAGATCCTTTACAAGGTCAAGGCATTCATCAAGATGGTAGTAAGTTCTTAAGTATTCTTGTACTTAATAGAGATAACGTGACGGGAGGAGTTAATACTATTTATAAAGATAAAGCAGGTGAGCAGGTCATTTCAAAAACGACATTAGCCCCTGGTGAAATACTACATATTCAAGATGATGAAGTTTTTCACCATATCTCTTCTGTACAAGCACTTGATCAACAACATTCCTTTGAGCGCTTCATTATTATCATAAATGCACGTTTTAACGATACTTTTCAAAATCGTATTTTACGTCAACATTTTGCGGATGCAGTGCTTGATAATGGTTAATACCCATCACACTAATTAACTGAACTTGTTTAATAGAATTGGTACAAGTGCTTTAGCGTCTTTCATTTAACATGCAACTTCAGCCAACATTGGATATACGAGGCATTGTTAAAAAGGGACGAAAATTCACGGAATAGATCAATGAATAGCTAGTTTGGTAGGATTTCGGACAGGTGGCAGTTAATCACAACTTATATATAAATAATAAGTAATTACTCAGCACCCATTAAAACTGAGTGCTTTTTACCAAAATAAAAACGTAAATGCTCAGGGCTAAGCTATTTATGCTTAGTTCAAGGCGAAAAAGCGCAGTTTAGTGGTTTAAATGAGCATTTTTCAACGAAGAAATAGGCTTAAATAGCGACGGCCTGAGTAGTTACAATAATAAGGTGTGTTTCATTACTTAGATTCAAATAATCGAAACACACCTTTATTTACAGGATTTGCAGAGTCTTAATTTTAGTTTTTGCTCATTTCTTTGTGTAGTAACATACTAGTTTTATAGTTTAACTCGAGCGCTTTTTCACTATTGGCATGTTCACTGACAAA
The DNA here is from genome assembly GCF_037546855.1 of Vibrio sp. 1-Bac 57. Lineage (NCBI taxonomy): Bacteria > Pseudomonadati > Pseudomonadota > Gammaproteobacteria > Vibrionales > Vibrionaceae > Vibrio > Vibrio sp. 1-Bac 57. The sequence continues at coordinate 2,926 of NZ_JALAAC010000056.1, forward strand.
CATAGCACAATCTTTTAGGACTTTTTCTGGCATAGTCGCTTTGCTTTCTGGACTAAAGCCTAGTTTCATAAAGAAATCTGGCATACGCGTTAATACAAATAAACGTTTAATCGCTAAGTTTTCTGATTTTTTCACTAATAGCTCAACCAACGCACTACCTTGGCCACGGCCTTCATAACCAGGTTCGATTCCTATTGAACGAATTTCAGCTAAACCTGTGTCATAAATGTGGACAGATCCACAACCTGCTACTATTCCGTCTAGTTCAGTGACAACAAACTCATCAATTGATTTTGCTAAATCTGATTTATCACGTGGTAAGTTTTCACCTTTCTCGGCCCAGTAATTAACCATTGATTCAATACGGTCTATATCTTCAACATTTGCTGTTCTAATAACAATGCCTGACTTGCCACGTTTAGATAAACGTTGCTCAGCTTCTGTTAATGCAAATTCCACTTGATGCGGTGCAACGCCACCTAATGCGGTACGCGCAGCTAAAGTTGCTTCTAATGTTAAGGTTGGATAAACATCATCTTCAATCACACTAGAGAATTGCTTAAACTCTGCAACGGTTAAGTCTTCTAATGGTACGCCTTTTTCGATCGCTGCGACCACGGCAACACCTACGATATGGTGTGCTTCACGGAAAGGGATCCCTTTGGCAACTAAATAGTCGGCCAATTCTGTTGCATTTGAGTAACCACCCTGTGCAGCTTCTTTAGTACGTTCTTCATTGACTTTAAGGTTTGTTAACGCCATTGCACCCATTTCTAAGCAGTCACCCCATGTATCTAATGCGTCAAATAGACCTTCTTTGTCTTCTTGCATATCTTTGTTATACGCAAGTGGTAACGCTTTTAATGTCATTAACATACCGGCTAATGAACCAAATACACGTCCAGACTTACCACGAATCAATTCCATTGCATCTGGATTTTTCTTTTGTGGCATTAATGACGAACCTGATGTCACTTGATCTGACATTTCAATAAAACCAGACTCACCACTATTATAGAAAATTAAATCTTCAGCCATACGTGATAGATGTACCATTGATAATGTTGCACAACTCATCAATTCAACAACGTGGTCACGGTCTGACACTGAATCTAAACTATTGCGTGTTGCGCGTTTAAAACCTAGCGAATGTGCTAATGCTGTTCTATCCATCGGATAACCAGTACCGGCTAATGCACCACTGCCTAATGGGCAAGTATCCATGCGATCAATACAATCTTCTAAACGGCTATGGTCACGCTCTAACATTTCTAAATAAGCTAAACACCAATGTGAAAATGTCACTGGCTGAGCACGTTGTAGATGCGTATAACCTGGTAAGACAACAGATTGATGAATACGCGCTAATTCAATCAACTTAGCTTCTAATGTATTAAGGTGAACAATTAACTCTTGTGCGGTTTTTTTACACCATAATTTCAAATCTGTAGCAACTTGGTCATTTCGGCTACGACCTGTGTGTAATTTTTTACCTAAATCACCGACTTTATTGATTAATTGCCCTTCAACCCAAGAATGGATATCTTCGGCGTCAGATTGTAATACTTGCTCTGGGTTGGCTTGTACTGAAACTAGCAATTCATTTAAGCTTTTATCAATACTAATTTGTTCATCAGAAGTTAATACATTTACCGCTAACAACGCTTTTGACCATGCTATTGAGCCAATAATATCCTGTTCAGCTAAACGGTAGTCAAACTTCAAGGAATCATTAAATAATTTAAATTTTACGTCTGCCGCTTGGCTAAAACGTCCGCCCCATAGTGCCATTTGTTACTCCATTCTGACTTGGCAATCATGCCAAATCCATTTGTTAAGGGATTACTATTAATTTCACTTCTATTTATAAACGCACTGGTTTTTAAAAACGCTTATAAATAGAAATTCCTGCCCTCGATAACCGAGGGCAGGAATTTTATAACATATTTTGTTTATTTGTTACTGTTTAGCTTACGAATGCGGCTAGACAGTGAATATAAACGGATGAAACCTTCAGCATGTTTTTGGTCATAAACGTTATCATCACCAAATGTAGCAAACTCTTCAGAGTAAAGACTATTTGGAGAACGTTTCTTAACTGCTGTTGCTTGTCCTTTATATAGACGTACAACTACTTCACCGTTTGCATCTTTTGCTAGTGACTCAGACGCCGCTAATAAAGAACCACAAAGTGGTGTAAACCAACGACCGTCATACACTAAGTGAGCAAATTCTTGGCCCACTTGATCACGCCAGCGACGAGAAGGTTTGTCGTGTACTAATTCATCAATACCACGAAGTGCAGTCACCATCACTGTACCTCCTGGCGTTTCATAACAACCACGAGACTTCATACCTACTGTACGGTTTTCAGTGATATCGATACGGCCCACACCATGTGCTGCGGCTTTTTCATTCAATACCATTAACGCATCGTAAGGAGACAAAGCAACACCATCTACTTCAGTAACACGTGCATTTTCAACTTTTAACGTTACGTATTCTGGTTCATTTGGTGCATCAAGCGGATCAACCGTTAATGTCCAAACACCTTTACTTGGTTCGTTGTATGGGTCTTCTAGCTCGCCACCTTCGTGCGAAATGTGCCATGCATTTGCATCACGGCTGTAGATTTTTGTTGCTGAAGCCGTTGTTTCAATATTACGCTCAGCAAGGTAATCCAATAGGTCTTCACGAGAAACCATATCCCATTCACGCCAAGGTGCAATAACACGTAGCTCTGGTGCTAATGCAGCAAAACAACTTTCAAAACGAATTTGGTCATTACCTTTACCAGTACAACCATGACAAACGGCATCTGCACCTACTTTTAATGCAACTTCAACCTGAGCTTTTGCAATGATTGGACGAGCCATAGAAGTACCTAATAAATAAGTACCTTCATACACTGCGCCAGATGCAATTGTTGGGTAGATGTAGTCTTTAACAAATTCTTCTTTCAAGTCAACGATGTGACATTCAGAAGCACCTGAAGCAATTGCTTTTTCGTGCAAACCAACTAATTCTTCTGCTCCTTGGCCTACATCGGCACAAAACGCTACGATTTCACAATCATCATAAGTTTCTTTTAACCATGGAATGATTGCTGATGTATCTAGACCGCCTGAATAAGCGAGAACAACTTTTTTAACTTTACTCATTGATTATTTCCTTTCGTCTACATCTATTTATTTATTAATTAAGGTAAGCATAATAGCGTTTTGTATGTGCATTCTATTTTCAGCTTGATCAAAAATCAATGAAGCTGGACCATCCATTACATCTGAGGTGATATCTAAACCACGATGCGCTGGTTGGCAATGTAAAATATGCTTAATACCGGTTTGGTCAAGTAAGTCTTGATTAATTTGGTACGGCATAAATTTAGCTTTAATTTGTTCTAACGGTGTATCGTCGCCCATTGATAACCAAGTGTCACCATAAACAACATCATAACCTTTAATATCATCAATATTATTGGTTACAGTAATTTTTGCACCCGTTTGTTTTGCAATTTCTTCTGCTTTTTTCATGATTTGCGCATCAGGACTATGACCCAGTGGGCAAACAGCCGTTACCGTTGCACCTAAAATAGCGCCGGCAATAAATAATGAATGCGTTACATTGTTACCATCGCCGATATAAGCGAGTTTAACTTTTGTTAAATCATCATAGTTTTGTGCAATGGTTAAGAAGTCCGCCATGCCTTGACACGGATGGTACAAGTCACACAGTGAATTAATCACTGGCACACTTGCATACTCCTGCATTTCAAGCAGTGTGTTGTGATCAAATACACGCGCGACAATGCAATCTGCCCAACGCGAAATATTAGCAGCAAAATCTTTCACATCTTCGCGGCTACCCATTGCGCCATTCGTTTGATCTAAATAAACGGCATGGCCGCCTAATTTGTTAACACCAATATCAAAAGTAACACGTGTACGTAGTGATTGCTTTTCAAATAAAGTAACAACGCTTTTACCGGCTAATGCCTGCGCATATTTACTTGGATTGGCTTTTAAATCTTTACCCAATGCAATCAAGTCTAATGCTTGTTGTTGAGTCATTTCCATGCCGGTTAATAAATTTTCCATTGTCACTCTCTACTTATTCTTTATTTAATTACTTTGGTTCCCACTGCTTTACCTGCAAGCAATGACACTAAATTCTCTGGATTTTTCCAACTTGCTAACATTACATAACCTAATTCATCGGCGGCTTGTAATGCAGCTTTTACTTTGACAGCCATTCCATCTTGAATCACATTTTCAGCAATAAGTGTATCAGCTAGTTGTGTATTTAACTCAGGAATAACCTGTTTCTGTGCGTCCCATACTCCATCCACATCGGATAAAAATACAAGTTCAGCGCCCACCAGCTCACAAATAGCAATCGCAGCTTGGTCTGCATTAACATTATAAAGATTACCATCCTCACCTATCGCGATCGATGAGATAACTGGTAAGAAACCATTACCTAGCAAGCTATTAATAAGTTTTGGATTATTAGGGCTACATACTCCCACTGCACCTAGATCTGGGTCCATCTGCTTCACCGAGCAGCTAAAGCCATCAGCTAATGATAATCCAACCGCCGACAACCCTGCTTGTAATGCTTTTGCCATCAATAATTTATTTGATGTACCTGCAAGTGCACCTGCAACATATGGAATTTGATCAAATGGTGTAATACGTAAACCATTTTTCTTTTCACTTTTTATGTTCATTTTATTAAGTACATCTTCCACAATCACACCACCACCATGCACTAACAATAATGGACGTTGTTGTATTGCCAAATATTCTGTCAGCGCGGTAAATAAATTAGACAATGCTTGATTGTTTTCTAGTACTGCTCCGCCTAACTTAATAAGTAGCGGTTTTTGTTGTGATTGTGTCATTGAGGATCCGTTTTATAAAATAGAAGTCGTCATATCAAAACCAAAACGTAAATTAATGCATTGCATCGCCTGTGATGAAGCACCTTTAAGTAAGTTATCAATAGCACTAAATACGACTAAATCTTCGCCATCAAGCGCCCAACCTAAATCACAAAAAGGCGTACCGACTACATTTTTAAGCGCAGGAAAAGACCCTTCCATTAAACGCACAATCGGTTTATCTGCATAAGCAGTTTGATAAGCTTGATCTATTTGTTGTTTAGTCACACCTTCATTCACAACCACATTGATACTCGCTAAAATACCACGTTTAAAACTACCTAAATGTGGCGTGAAGACTACGTTTGTACCCAAGTGTTGATCAATTTCTGGTTTATGACGATGTGTGAATACACCGTAAGGCTGTAAACTCACTTCACAAAAACTACTGGCTACATTGGCTTTACGGCCTGCACCACTAACACCACTAGTAGCATTAATCGTTGGTTTGATACCTGATTTAATTAATCCCGCTTCAAACAATGGCTTTAATGCGGTTAATGATGCAGTTGTATAACATCCCGGAACAGCGATTAAGTCAGTCTTTTTCACTTGCTCAGCATTCCACTCAGCCAAACCATAAACGGCTTGTGCTAATAACTCAGGGTATTGATGCGTAAAACCATAATACTTTTCATAAAATCCAGCCGATTGCACACGGAATGCACCAGATAAATCAAATATCACAGTATTTTCAGCTAAAAATAATGGCGCTAAGTCATGGCTGACTTCATGTGCTGTTGCCAAAATAACGATGTCTATATTTTCACAAGCGGCTTTAATGCCACTCACACCGAGAGGTTGTAGTGGTAAATCTACGCAACCGCGTAAATTGCCGTATAAATCGGAGATTTTTTTACCCTTATCTAAGCTACCTTCAGAAACATATAACCCAGATAATTCGATACTTGGGTGGCGCGTTAAAAACGTCGCTAATTCTGCTCCCGTGTAACCACTAGCTCCCACTACAATCGCTTTTAACATAAAAAAATTCCTGATTAATTACTGACTTAATATGTGATAAATAAACTCGAGTAACAGTATAAAGGTAGAGTCACTTGATATAAAGCTATACTCTAAATCAAAGTGACTATTTATTCAATAAATGTGAATAAATATTTAAAAGGTGTTAAATTGCTTTTTGCTTGTAATAATTTGCTTATTTCGGCTTCTAAAAATCATTCAAAAATAAAATGTAAGCAATTGAATATAAATATATTTATTTTTTAAAACTTTGTATCTAAAAGTCATTTTCAGTTGATTATTGGCGTGCTACAGCTAATCGAGCCTGTGTTTTACAGCTCGAATAAAATGATAAAGTTGCTTGCGTTGGATAAAAGATAAAAAGTAAGCCAATTAGTTATTTTTTTATGAGCATAAAAATAGCTTTAATATTACGCACATTCAGGCATAAAATAAAAATGCTTAAATATTTAGAGCCACCACAGAATAATGTAAAAAATTGTAGCAAACACAGAATATACCAAAGTAGGTCTATTCATTAATAAACATCATCTTTATAACTCGTTGTATTAATAGTGTGATCTTGTATCAATAAAATAAGTGATTTTCCTATTAATAAATCATTTATTTTAGCCACAACAGTGGAACAGTGAGTTAATACAATGAGCTTAAGCTCAATATTAAGGAACAGTATGTCATTACCAGCTTTCATCGACTTATATAAAGGCCTTATCAAACTACCTTCCATTAGTTCCACAGATAGTGCATGGGACCAAAGTAACGTTGCCGTGATCAATCAACTTGCAGAATGGTTAACTGACCTCGGCTTTAGTACCGAGATCACTGAAGTAAAAGCAGCACCAGGCAAGTTTAACTTAGTAGCAACACTGGGTTCAGGTGACGGTGGCTTATTGCTTGCTGGCCATACCGATACCGTGCCTTATGATGAAGGTAAGTGGCAGACGGATCCATTCCAAGTGGTAGAAAAAGACAACCGTTTATATGGTTTAGGTACTATCGATATGAAAGGTTTTTTTGCTTTTGTTATAGAAGCATTAAAAACAATCGACCGTGAAAAACTCACTAAACCGCTACGTATTTTAGCGACTGCAGATGAAGAAACTACCATGTCTGGTGCTCAACAGATCTCCGAGCAAAAACATTTTAAACCTGATTATGCTGTGATTGGTGAGCCGACAGGCATGGTACCGGTGACTATGCATAAGGGGCATATGTCTGAAGGGATCCGTATTACCGGTAAAAGCGGCCACAGCTCAGATCCGGATAAAGGCTTGAATGCGATTGAAGTAATGCATTTAGTATTGTCTGAACTTAAGAAAGTGCAGCAAACTTTCAAAGAAAAATATAACAATCCACACTTTGAAGTGCCTTACCCGACACTCAACTTTGGTGCGATCACTGGTGGTGATAGCCCTAACCGTATTTGTGGTTGCTGTGAGTTACATATTGATATGCGCCCTATTCCTGGTGTCACCACTAATGAATTATTTATTACGGTGAAAGAGGCATTAACCGAAATTGAAAAACGCTATCCAAATTGTATAGAAATGTTCCATTTGCATGAGCCGATCCCCTCTTATCAGTGCCCACTGCATTCAGATTTGATCGATAATGCGGAAATTTATACTGGTAACAAAGCCACCAGCGCTAATTACTGTACTGAAGCACCATTTATTCAAGCATTAGGCTGCGATACCATCGTCCTCGGCCCAGGTCATATTACTCAAGCACACCAACCGAATGAATTTTTAGATCTCTCCTTTGTAAAGCCAACACAAGAGGTAATAACAAAACTTATTCATCACTATTGTTCATAAAATATAAGGCGTAATTTTCTCGTAATTAAATTACGAAAAAATCATTTTCAAGAAAATAAATATATAACGCAAGCGAAGCTAGATTGACTAGCCTCTTCATTGTGGTATTTTATTTAGTTCTACGACAAGAAATTGTAATTTTATTACAGGAATAGGGAAGTACGATGACAGAAGAATATGCAAACCTGCGAGGCAATGTTAGTTTATTAGGTCAATTACTTGGAAAAAGTATTAGCGACCACCTTGGTGAGTCATTCCTTGAAAAAATTGAAAACATTCGTCAGCTTTCTAAATCATCTCGCGCAGGTAATAACCAAGATGGCGAGCGTTTGATTGAAGTGTTATCAAACTTAAGTGACCATGAATTATTACCAGTAGCACGAGCATTCACGCACTTTTTAAATCTAGCGAATATCGCAGAACAATTCCATGGTATTTCTCGCCATTGTGATACTGGTGTTTGTGCACCTGATCCGCTACAGCAATTAATCTCAAAATTAAAAAACAGCGATATCTCAGAAGAAGAGATGCAAAAAACAGTTGCTGAATTAAAAATGGATATGGTGCTAACAGCACACCCAACGGAAATAACACGTCGTACTTTGATCCACAAACACAGTGCTATTAACCAATGTTTAAGTCTTTTAGAACTCACTGATATCTCAGATAAAGAACGCGACCAGTTGTTAATACGTCTTGAGCAGTTAATTACACAAGCTTGGCATACCAATGATATTCGTAAAAACCGCCCAACACCTGTAGATGAAGCAAAATGGGGCTTTGCGGTTATTGAAAACAGCCTATGGGAAGCTGTTCCTCAATATGTGCGTGAACTAGACAAAACCTTACAGGACGGTTTAGGTATCTCTTTACCACTTGACGCTTCGCCAATTAAATTTACTTCATGGATGGGTGGAGACCGAGATGGTAATCCATTTGTAACGGCCGAAGTTACCAAAGAAGTATTAATTACTAGCCGTTGGGTCGCTGTAAGTTTGTACCTTGAAGATATTCAGGAACTAACTAAAGAGTTATCAATGGATAACTGTGACCCAGCTTTACGCGCTATTGTGGGTGAAGGTGTTGATGAACCTTACCGTGCAATCCTACGTAAATTACGTACCGAATTAAAAGAAACATTAACGGCATTAAGCGCAACCTTGCAAGGCCATGAAAGCAATGCAAAAGATATCATCATCACAACTAAGCAGCTTAAACAGCCATTAGAGTTATGTTACAACTCTCTGATCAATATGGGCATGGCTTCTATTGCGAACGGTTTGTTATTAGATATTTTACGCCGTGTAAACTGTTTTGGTGTCAACCTGGTTAAATTAGATATCCGTCAAGATGGTGAACGCCATGGAGATACTTTATCTGAATTAACACGTTACCTAGGTATTGGCGATTACAACGCTTGGAATGAAGAAGATAAACAAGCCTTCTTATTACAAGAGCTAAATAGTAAACGCCCGCTTATTCCTTCTGCTTGGAAGCCTTCCGCTGACGTTCAAGAAGTATTAGATACTTGTAGAGTCGTTGCAGCAACTGACCCTGAAGCCTTAGGCATTTATATTATTTCAATGGCTCGCCAAGCTTCTGATGTGCTAGCAGTGCAATTGCTACTAAAAGAAGTAGGTTGTCCATTCCGTATTCCTGTTGCTCCATTATTTGAAACATTAGACGATTTGAATAATGCAGCCGACGTTATGAAACGCTTATATGCAGTTGACTGGTACCGTGGTTATATTAACGGTGAGCAACATGTCATGATTGGTTATTCTGATTCAGCGAAAGATGCAGGCGTAATGGCGGCTAACTGGGCGCAATACACCTCGCAAGAAGCATTGATTAAAATCAGTGAGCAAAATGATATTCAATTAGTATTGTTCCACGGCCGTGGCGGCACAATTGGTCGTGGCGGTGCACCAGCACAACAAGCATTATTGTCACAACCTCCAGGTTCTTTAAAAGGTGGATTACGTGTAACAGAGCAAGGCGAGATGATCCGCTTTAAGTTTGGCTTACCAAAAGTAGCGGTACACAGTTTGAACCTTTATACCGCCGCTATTTTAGAAGCTAACTTGCTGCCACCACCAGCACCAAAACAAGAATGGCGAGATGTAATGCAACAATTTGCAGAGCAGTCATGTGAAGAGTATCGCCACTTTGTACGTGATGAGCCTGACTTTGTGCCTTATTTCCGCAGCGTGACACCAGAGTTAGAGTTAGGAAAATTAGCTTTGGGTAGCCGCCCCGCTAAGCGTAAGCCTAACGGTGGCGTTGAAAGTTTACGTGCAATTCCATGGATTTTTGCTTGGAGTCAAAACCGTTTGATGTTGCCAGCATGGTTAGGCGCAGGTACATCACTTAAAACATTACTCGATGAAGGTAAAAAAGACCTATTACAAGAAATGTATGTTAACTGGCCTTTCTTCCATACTCGTTTAGAAATGTTTGAAATGGTATTCATGAAAGCTGATGAAGAGTTAACTAAGTTTTATGAAGAACGTTTAGTACCAAAAGAGTTATGGCCTTTAGGTGAACGCCTACGTGAGAACCTGAAATTAACTCGCGAAACGGTTTTAGAAACCATTCCAGATCACCAGTTAATGCAAGAACAACCTTGGATAAAAGAGTCAATCAAACTACGTAACCCGTATGTTGATCCACTAAATATGCTGCAAGCTGAGTTATTGTCTCGTTCACGTTCGTGTGAGAAAAATGAAACGATTAACCCAGATATTGACCAAGCGTTAATGGTTACTATTGCAGGTATCGCGGCTGGTTTACGTAATACAGGTTAATCACTAGGCTTACATAGCAACTGGTCATAGTAGCCAGTAACTAGTAATATTTACCCCTCTTTATTATTGTATTTATACAATCAATAAAGAGGGGTTCATTACCCTCAACGCTGATCATATCGCTCTAATATTCATTTTAAGTCCCGCACCCTTATATTTAAACAACACCTTCAAACATTAATAAATTCAAACGACACCTAGCTATATCGGTATATTTTTTCATATAGTTCAAATAACCATCACACTGTCCAATTATTGAAACTCCTTATTTGTTACACATTTTATTGAGCTAAACCATGTTAATATCCTACAAATACTAATGGTTAGATAGCTTTCTGTGTGTAATAAAAACGCAATATTAAAGCAATCTAGTTTAC
>NZ_JALAAC010000057.1:0-13339 GCF_037546855.1 Vibrio sp. 1-Bac 57
TAATAACTCTATTAAGTATGTGAATAAGTATACGCATTACAAATGAGCGGAAGTAATACATTTTAACCAGCAAAATTGATCAGCTATTTAGCTGTGTTGGTAGTACATAATAGAACTGAAGATTGTGAATAAAAATGTTTTTTTAATTCAAACTGAGATTCAAATTTACATTAAAATAAGGTCTACCTTGATGCATTTAAAACGATTAACTACGTGAATTCTGGATCAGTAAACAAGCATTAAAGAAGTTAATTTATAAATTCTTTAATGCTTGTGGCATTTATGAAGATTGCAACAAGGAAATAAGCCACTTTAACAAGTAAAATTGCCTACATTAATTAATATGATTGTTATAACATAAATAAAGAACCTATCTTTGTAGTAAGGACGTTTCGTTGACATCACCAATACTCGACTTTTTAAGCAAACAAATATCCGTCAAAAAGATAGCTATTAAAGAAAATACAATCGTCTGTCGCTTAGGTGATCATTGCGATAATCTTGTGGTATTAACCAAAGGCAAAGTGAAAGTAATGCGTATTGCAGAGGATGGCAGACATATTACACTTTACAACGTTCATGCTGGTGAAAGCTGTGTATTAACTACATCTTGCCTATTCAATGAAAAAGCATTTCCCGCTATTGCAATCACTCAAGTTCACTCAGAAGGTTATGTTATCTCCAAAAATCAATTAAAACATTGGTTAACGACAGAGCCTATATGGCAAGCTTTCATTTTTAAAATGTTAACCGAACGCATGGCAGACCTAATTTTAAAGGTCGATGAACTCGCCTTTGATTCCTTACAAACACGATTGATACATTGGTTATCTGCACACAACCAAGCACCACACTTAAAAATAACTCACCAAGAAATTGCACAAGAACTCGCGTCATCAAGAGAAGTGATCAGTCGCTTACTTAAAAAGCTGGAAGAGAAGCAATTGATAGAGTTACACCGAGGTGAAATCGTTTTACGTAAACAGCTTTTATCCTGATTTTTCTTCAAGTAATTTCCCCAATTAAATCTGCCGCTTTATTTGAAAAGCATTGTTAAAACAACTATTTGAAATAAGTGTAAAAGCTATGTGACAATAGTTACATACCCGCCGGTAATGAAGCGCAATAATACCTCAAGAGCAAACAACTGGAGGTATTCTCATGAACAAGAACATCGGCAATACGGATCGCACCATAAGAATGATATTAGGTTTAGCACTTATTATATGGGGTATTATCAGCGTTAATTACTGGGGAGCTATTGGAATTGTACTGATAGCAACAGCATTAGTAAAAACGTGTCCAGCTTATACTCTATTAGGCGTAAAAACCGATAAAAAGGAACAGTAATAGTGTTTATAAATTTGCTTATGTCATTGTGCTTATTACTTGAACTCAAGATTATATAACCACTACAAAAATTAGATAACAACGACATAAGATACATGCCACTTCATCGTCTACTTGATAAAAGACTAACAAGTGAATGACTAATCGCAAATAAGATAAAGGGACGTTTCTCGGCGCCCCTTTCAAGTAACAGATACAAAGCCCTCATTATTTAAACACTATAACGTTAACTATTACCTAGCTGAATATTACATCGTTGAATATTACCTATTTGAACATGACAGCATAAACACAGCCCTCCTCTAGAACTAAAGACTTTAGCACTTGTGCTGACCTATTGAGGTTTAAGCTTGTAGCTGAACAATGTATTTAGTCCAACAATGCATTTTGATTGGTAACAGGTATAATAAACAGCTGAAATTGGCCCCACTACTCTCGCGACAAAAGGAATCTATTTAGTGAAAATAATTAACGGCCTTGAAGATATAATTGATAGTTTTGATACCTTCATTCTTGACCAATGGGGAGTACTGCACAATGGTGGAGGTGCATTTTCAGAAGCTATTGCCGCATTAAAGTTTTTAAAAACACACAACAAAAAAGTCACCGAACAAACGATGACGACTTAATGCTTAATGAACTAAAGAAGTACTGACGGGTTTCTTAGCTGCTTTTGCCGCTTTCTTCTCTTTTGCTGTTAAAAGGGGTTTCTTTTTAGTCGCTTTTTTACTGTCTTGGCCTTTACTCATGATGCTTTCCTTTTGGAGATGGACTCTAAACTAGAGTCAGTTTGAGCTAACCTAATGATTGAGGTTACACAGTAGCAGTAAGGCTGATGCATAACGATTCAGTATGCGCCTAAGACTGTGCAATAGATAGGAGTAGATAATACAAAAAAGTGTAGAGTAACGATTTATTAGCATTTTAGGGTTGAGCTTTAACCTATTGAAATACTATTACTCTGCTTAATGGGAAATATGAGGACTTAATGGGGATATATGAAGGTAATATGAAGGTAATATTAAGGTATAGTTCAGGTAAATCATCGTAGCAATAGCTACCTAAGGGCAGTTAAGTGTCAAGACTGAGCTAACCTCGGGTTATATGAAGTTAGCTCAGGAAAACGGCTAAAAATTCGTACTGATAACCTTAAAGGGTAACCAGCACTGTATGTTTAAAGCTTAGTTACGAAGGTGCGAGCCTGGTAAAGAGCAACGCCACTAAGTATAATAATAACGGCAACAGCAAGTATATCAGCTCCCGGAAATCCCCAAAAATCAGACATTCTATCTCCTTATTTAAAGTAAAAATAAACTTAGTACTCATTCTCAGGCTAATGCGGTGTCGCGCATACGCTGTCGACCGAAGTCGTTAAGTCTAAATTTAAATAACACTCGGCCTTCGCCAAAATACGCTTGTTCGTCGAGTTGTTCTTCAACACTTTCAATGATACCGCTGGAAAATAAATCAGCGAGTGTGACGCGTGTAGTACCACGCCAGTAAGCACCATTAAGACCGTATTCTTTCATCACTGCGTCAGTCACTTCCCAATCCCAAATACCAATATCTAGCTGCTCATGAATCAATTGTAGAATGCGCCCTTTCATATGTAATCTTTTCATTACGTACTCCAATTATTACGATTTAATCGACTTAGTATTGCCAGTATCAGCTTTCGCTTCTGTCGATACAGCACGAACGACCTCCAGCACATCGTCACTTTCCGTAAACATGACAAAACCGCCCCCAACAAATAAAAACAAACCAGCCAAGAAATTCCAATCAGGAAACTTAAGCGTGAATGCAGCAAGAAAGATAACGGCAAAAAGCCCATACAATGCAGCAATTGCTTGTCCACGCCCGACACCTATCAATGGAAACGACTTATACCAAGAGACATAGCAGAAGGCAAAAGTGACACCTGCCAACAGCAGCCAACCGATAGCCGCCCAGTTAAATGTAGCGATAACTAGCTCTACAACGGGTTGATCAGTGAAGAAATAGATCCCTGGTAAAATAAGTAAAACCCAATAAAGGACTTCAGCCGTAAACCTCACCGTAATACCTACATCAGGATCAGCGACATCTAAGCCACGGCCTGCGATTGCACCTTCAACACCCCAGCCTATCGCAGCCATTGCACCACCCAGATAACCAAGCCATCCAGCGTCGCCAGTACCATTAATTTCAGCAATAATACCGGGAGCATATACCGTCACACCACCAGCAAGAATGATGAAAATACCCACGGCCGCACGACGAGTAATCTTTTCGTTGTACCAGAGCCTAGCTAAGCTAGCACCAATGATCGGATACATCAGTGCTGAAATGGCCGCAAAAGCCCCGCCGATATAACCAATCGCCAGATACGAACCAAAAATAGCCATCGGACCACCAAAAATCGCCCCGATAAAGAACCATTTGGAGATATGACGCATCTGCTTAATGGTACGGACATACTCTCCTAATTTTCCCAATACCGTATTCCAAACAAACAGGAACAACAACACCATAATCGCATTAAAGGTAGTTAACACCGCCGCAGCTAATAGAAACTCAGCATTAGTATCGTAGCTGAGGTCAACATAAGGAGCTTCAAACCAGACTGCAGAACCCGGCACATACCAGGCTCCCCACAGTACAGCAGCCCACAAAGCCCACATAAAACCCCAACGTATACTGCTCGCAGTGAAACGAGATCGGGCTTCATTCAAGCTTGGGTTCATGAAATTTCCTTTACAAGCTGCTTTTTCTCTTCAAAAAGGAAGGTCTCTAGAGAATCGTCCATCGCTTCCATCCACGGTGTATGGTGAACAGGCGCTAGTGTTCCGGTCAATGTAGAACGATAACTCTTATTACGATAACCAAGAATATCGGCTTCTTTATCGTGTTCCCATTCTTTGAATGTTTCAGCAACAGCAGATACATCAAAATCTGGGTAATCAGTCGGTGCAATTAGATCTTCAATGTAAGCAGCCTGAAAGTCGATATCGTCAGTAGGATTAGCAAGCTTAAGCTCACGGCTGACCCACTCTTTAGTATCAGCTGTCATTACATCACTTTCAGGTAATTTAATGCGACCAAGCATTACATCACGCGCATACCAAGCCTGAGCATCGAACATATTGAAGGTATAGTACTGATCTTGCATACCCAGAAATATCAACTTCGGATTTGCTAGAGAAACAATCCCTTTATACAAACCTTCTGGATACATTCTGTTATGTGTCGTCAGCGTTAGTTCATTAGGTAGGAACGGGAAATAATGCTGATATCCCGTACACAGAATAATAGCGTCAACCTCTTTGCTAGTCCCGTCCTTGAAGTGAGCTGTTTTACCGGTTACGCCCGTGAGCAAAGGAACTTCGCTAAAAGATGCTGGCCAGTCAAAACCCATAGGGTTAGAACGATAACTGAAAGTAACTGATTTAGCGCCGTATTTATGACACTGTGTACCGATATCTTCTGCCGAGTAGCTACTACCAACCAATAACAAATCTTTACCTTTAAATTCACAAGCGTCACGAAAGTCATGCGCATGTAAGACACGACCGGGGAACTGCTCCAGGCCTTCAAAATAAGGTGTATTAGGCGTTGAGAAGTGCCCAGTAGCAACGATTACATGATCAAATTCTTCCGTACTCAGTTCGTCTTTCTTGAGGTCTCTTACTGTCACTGAAAATTTATCGCTAGCTTCATCATGTGTCACCCAATGTACCGCAGTATTAAAGCGGATGTATTGACGCATATTACTCTTAGCGATACGTCCCATGATGTAATCACGCAATACTGCACGTGGTGGATATGATGGGATAGGACGACCAAAATGCTCCTCGAAGCTATAATCCGCAAATTCTAAACATTCTTTAGGGCCATTTGACCACAAATAACGATACATGCTGCCGTGGACTGGCTCACCGTAGGCATCCAAGCCTGTGCGCCATGTATAATTCCACATGCCACCCAAGTCGCTTTGTTTTTCATAACAAACAATCTCAGGGATATCAGCACCGGCGTCGCGGGCTGCTTCAAATGCACGTAATTGTGCTAAACCACTGGGGCCAGCACCTAAAATTGCAACTCTAAAACTCATAAAAATTCCTTTTACAGGGGATGTGTCGTCCGTCAGGAGAAAGAAGCCCGAGCGACGATTAAAAGCAGGGAATAGCACAGGTTGAACCGACAACGATTCAGCAATGAAATTCCACAGTGAAATGCACCAAATTTGAATTAACCGATGGTACAGTAGTGAAGACAGCCTTTGTTGTGAGAAACAAAAAACCGAGGGTGAGCTGGTCACCGATCAAACACGAGGTTTCGAGAAGACGCCTTAGGGGAGCGTTCGAACTGGTCAAGGAAGATTAAAATGCTTGTTAACTCGTATACCAGTAGCACTACCTTAACACATTTTAGTTACTGATGAGGTTTCTTCCCATAAAATACAAGATGGCTGCGATGGATGACGCCATCACTTATTGAAAAATCAATACAATGAGTAATCAAAATGCTATTTATAATGCCAATCCCATCAAATATATGTTCAAATATTAAGCAGTAAAAATAAATCAATTTAAGGTATAAATTGCGTTAAATGGTTGCTCCCATCAGAAAATATCTAACACCAAAGAGCTTCATTTTAAGCCCTTAACTTTAAAAAAGCACAACGTTGTTCAGCAATTTAGATAAAGTGCCATAAAAATCATAAAATATATTTATCTTTTTTATTATCAACAATTGGTATAGAAAATTCAAAGAAGATACAAAAAGTTAGCCTCTACAAGCAACTGTGAAGTGTGTGTATAATAGAGGAGCTGAAATTGGCCCCACTACTCTCGCGACAAAAGGAATCTATTTAGTGAAAATAATTAACGGCCTTAAAGATATAATTGATAGTTTTGATACCTTCATTCTTGACCAATGGGGAGTGCTGCACAATGGTGGAGATGCATTTCCAGAAGCTATTGCCGCATTAAAATTTTTAAAAGCACACAACAAAAAAGTCGTTATCTTATCTAATAGTGGTAATACTGGCACGTTCTCCTATAGCCGCTTACAAGAGTCAGGCATTAGCCGTGATTTATATCTTGATGTACTCACCTCTGGTGATCACATGCGCCATAACTTTGCTTCAGGTAAATTCAAACAGTTGGGTAACCAAGCTTTATATTTTTCTTGGGATAATAACCATAGTGTACTAGCAGATTGTGGTCTGACTCAATCAACACGAGAGGAAGCTTCTTTTATATTATGTTGCGGGGTTGATCGAGGTAGTCTAGAGGCTTATTTAGATGACTTAAAATGGGCTTATCAACATAACCTTGAATTAGTGGTGAGTAACCCAGATCTGGTTGCTATGCAGCCCGATGGCACCTTAAAGATTTGCCCAGGTTCGATAGCGAGTGCTTACCAAAAAATGGGCGGAACGGTACACTGGCACGGAAAACCACAACAAGAAATTTATAGAATGTGTAAAGAGTTGGTGGGAGGCTGGGAAAATGCGATCGCAGTGGGTGATAGTTTAGAACATGATATAGCGGGTGCAAATACAGCAAATATCAGTAGCTTATTCATCACTAGCGGGATTCATGCGAAGAGTATTAGCAACCATCAAAGTATTGAAGATTTATGTAATGAGTATGCTGTCAAACCTACTTTTTATGTCGATTGGTTTAAACAATAAAAAATTAATCATATTCATAGTTATAATAGCAGTAAAAAGTAACAGGCAGCCTACTCGTTGCCTGTTATCAAAGTGATGCACACTAACACTTTATAATTGAACAATTTGTATATTGAACAAGTTATAAATTGCACTGCCTATAACTTACGTCTCTAGACCCTAAACCTTCATACTCTATCTAAACTAGATAAAACCTACCGCTTTTAAACTAAATTAACTAAGTTTTAGCAAGGCGATTAAACGTTAAACAACGTTATTTTGTTCGATCAGAAGCTTTTCAAAATCCTCCAGAGATAGAGGTTTAGCTAATAAATAACCTTGTCCCAGCAGACAACCCGCGTCTATCAAAAGTTGCTTTTGTTGTTCTGTTTCAATGCCTTCTGCTATTACTTCAATATTCAGTTTTTTTGCCATCACTATAATAGCTTCACATAATGCAACATCTTTATTATCAGCTGACATATTTTGCACAAAGCTTTTATCAATTTTCAAATAATCAATGGCATAGTTTTTAAGGTAAGAAAAAGAACAATAACCCGTACCAAAATCGTCAATGGACACAGCAATACCGTGCTCACGTATCGTATCGAGTACGTCAACTACTTCAGCTTGATTTTCCATTACTAAGTTTTCAGTGATCTCTATAGCGATCGCTTCACAAGGTATTTCTCGTGCAATTAGGGATTCTGCCCAAGATTTAATTTGTTGACCGTCATTTTTAAACTGTACAGGAGAAGTATTAATACTTATTGTTAAATCCTTACAGTATTGATTTCGCCAAATCTTAGTTTTCTCTGATACTTCTTCAAATATCCATTGACTAATTTCTACAATGACCCCGATTTCTTCTGCAATAGGAATAAAATCAAAGGGTGAAATCAGACCTTTCTCAGGATGCTGCCAACGGATCAGGGCTTCTGCTTTAATGATTTTATTATTTTCCAAATTCACAATGGGCTGATACACCATATAGAACTGGTTTTGCATTACCGCAATGCGTAGGTCCTGAATGATCTCCATTCGCTTCATAAAGTCTGTACGCATATTGTCAGTAAAATAATGAACACTATTGCGACCTTGAGTTTTAGCTCGATACATTGCTTGGTCTGCATTTCTCAATAAGGCATCAATAGACAAGGCGTCATTAGGATAAAATGCGAGGCCAATGCTCGCGGTACAAAAAATATTTTTTTCCTGAATAAGGTAAGGTTTAGCCAGTGTATTTGATAGTTTTTGCGCAATTTTATCTATATCTTCTGCCGTTGTTGTACCCACAAAAACAATAATAAATTCATCGCCACCTAAACGCGCCGCAATATCATTTTTTCTAATACAAGCCTTAATACGCTTTGAACACTCAACCAAAACAGCATCACCAACACCATGTCCTAAGGAATCATTAATATCTTTAAACTTATCAAGATCTAGCATTGCAATAGCGATTTGCTTTTTATCACGTTCGGCGTTATTGAGCGCATTAGTTAAATGTTCATGTAATAAATTCCGATTAGATAAATGAGTCAAGCTATCAAAATTAGCTTGCTGCCAAATTATTTTATCTGCATTTTCCCGTTCTATCGCAATCCGAGCAAGGTTCACAAATTGTTCGATAAGTAAAAAATCATTGCTCTTGGGTGTCGATATTTTACGATGATAAAGAGAAAAAGTACCGAGTATATTTCCTTGATTACCAATAATCGGCTCAGACCAACATGACGCTAAATTTGCTTTTTTAGCTAACGCTTTCCAAGCAAACCAATAAGGGTGTGTAGCAACATCAGAAACAATCACTCTTTTACCTGTAAAGGCAGCTGTTCCACTGGAACCGACTCCATCACCAATCACTAAACCATCAATAAAACCTGTATAAAAGTCAGGCAAACTAGGGGCGGCACCAACGGTTAAATGTTTGCCTGTTTTATCAAGCAATAAAATACTGCAGATAGTGCCTGGTAATTCATTTTCAATAGAATGTATCACTGCAGGCAATACTTTAGATAACTTACTTGAACCAGCAATCAGCTCAAGAATATTATTGCGAAGTTGGCTTATTTTGTCTTTTTCTAATAACTGCTTATTTTTATTTTGCATAAACATTGAAAAAATCATAGAAAATAAATTGGTAACAAAAAATGCACCAACAATACGAGACAATGTAAAACTATCAAATTGATCATAGGTAAACAAACAAGCGACAGTAATCAAAAGTAGATTAAATAAACTGGCAACAAATATGGGTAATAGATAAAAACTGGCGATAATGATTGGGAAAAGCCAATAAATTAGCCCCGCCCCTTTTACATAAATACCAATTAAAATTGTAACTTGTGCAAGAACCGCGAATATAGCACTAAAAAGCTTAATGTTACTGGTAAACCACACCCCGAGAAATACAGAAAAAATACCACCAACGGCTGCAATATCAACAGCAATATGCGCGATATCGTGCGCTAAAAGACTTGTGATAAGAAAAGGAAATAGGACTAATGTTGCAGCAGCAGTAATGGCTAATAGAATTTTATCTTCTAAAGTACGCTGCTTTAATTTAATAGGCATACAGGTCTAGCTTCCTTTTAATGGAGTCTATTATAAAAATATTGCCGAGATCCAAGTCAATAGAGTTGAAAAGATAATATACATAATAATATACGAAACAAAGCAAATTAAGCACCTCTTTTGAGGTGGTTAACTTTGAGTTATTGAAGTTAATTATTAGGTAACAATTATTAGGTAATATAGTTATCAATATTGTAAGAGCTCTCATACTAATGAGAAAATTTACTCAATGTGATTGATATTATATTTAAAGAACTTTCAATTGTTTGCTTCGCCTATTATCAAAAATATTAACGATACGCTGATGTTGCCACAGCCCCCGATTTAATAAGCTAAGAAAACCTATCTGACTGAATATTAAATAAATAATATATAAAAACCCATCAACAACCAACTAAAAGATAAAATAATTTAATAGACTTTTACCATACTAAGTCTCAACCTAATTTTAACGGTTACAACAATATCAATTAAATTGAATGGGGAAGTTAAATTTTGTTCAACAATTACTTAACGCAATGAGTAAATAGTTGATTGGGTAAATAGTTGAATAGGTAAGTAGATGTAAATGTTGATTAAGAGTAGCCACTATTTTAAAGGAAGGTTTTTGGTTATTTTATATAGATATTCGCTATTCAAATAGTAAAAATCAGTAATAGGTGATGGTTGGTAACGATGATTTAGCATTCACCGCACAAGTAAGCACAGCAAACGCTAAAGAATATAGACATGAATAAGTTCAGTAAGTAGATAGTGGTGATAGGAATGTTGGTAGTGATAGTGCCATAACTCACTACTTTCACTCATCTAAAAACTTAAATTTTTTAATTCATCACTTAAGGATAAAACGCAGTAAATAGGCGAATACGCTCAAGGCAAGTACACTGCCGAACCAAATTATAACCATCCATCCCCATTGCTTTAGTGATTGCTTCATTAATGGTACCCCTCGTCGTGTTTTAATTTACCTCTGAATACCCAATAAGCATAACCGCTGTACGCAATCACCATGGGTAATAAAAATACCGTTCCAGTGAGCAAAAACTTTAAGCTACTATCTGGTGCAGCAGCGTCAGCATAAGTAACAGCAAAAGGCACAATATAGGGGAAGGTACTAACAGAAAACCCTAATGCAGAAACAATAAATAAACCAATGCCAAACAAGTATGCCCGCACTGCTTGATGATTGTTTAAGGATTTAAATAATTGCCAAGTACATACCACAGCTAATATCGGCACCATAAAATAAAGCATCGAATTGTGTAAGTTAAACCATCGCTCGGAAACAATTTCATGAGTTAATGGTAACCAAGCACTAACAACAACAATGCAAAGTACCAAAGCTACTCCCCAATGCTTAGCCACATCATAATATCTATCAGCTAACTCCTGAGGTAACTTGATCACTAACCAACACGCACCTAGTAACGCGTAGGCACAAATAGTTGCAAAACCACAGAATAGAGTAAACGGTGTGAACCAATCAAACCAACCTCCCGCATAACTTCTACCATCGACTTCGATACCTTGTAACATGGCACCTAGCATGATCCCTTGAGTTGCAGCAGCGGCAATCGATCCTGCAAAGAATGCGATAGACCAAACAAACTTTCCACGTTTAGTTCTAAATCGATATTCAAATGAAACACCACGTAATACCAACCCCAGCAACATAATAATTAACGGTGCATAAAGCGCAGGCATCACAATCGAATAAGCAAGTGGAAATACAGCAAATAACCCACCTCCCCCCAGCACTAGCCAAGTTTCATTACCATCCCAAACAGGTGCAATGCTATTCATCATTAAATCTCGTTCTGCTTCATTGGAAGCTTTGGGAAAAAGAATGCCTATCCCCAAATCAAATCCATCTAGCACAACATAAATTAATACGGCAAAACCAATCAACCCGTACCAAATTAAAGCGTAATCCATATATTTCCCCTAAGGTAATCTGTTCGGATGTGAAGCAGGTGGCACTTCAGCACCATCAGGAAGTCGAGCCTCTAATGCTTGTTCATAACGCGTAGGCGACTTTTGCATTAAACGAATGATATAAAAGAACCCTGCACCAAAAACGCACAAATAAACAACAACAAATGCGGTTAAAGACCAACTTATTGCAACTGCGTCTATTGGTGACGCTGAGTCAGCAGTTCTTAATAATCCATAAACGGTAAATGGTTGCCTGCCCACTTCAGTGGTTATCCAACCTGAGATTAAAGCAACAAAACCAGCGGGGCCGAATAAAACACAGACTTTATGAAATAATGGTGTTTGATAAAGCTTACTTTTTTTACGAAGCCATAAACTGACAAGACCAATCGTCAACATACCAAAACCGATACCCACCATTACCCTGAAGCTCCAAAAAACAATCGAAACGGGTGGATGATCAGCTTCAGGAAAAGCATCAAGGCCTTGCACTCTGCCGTTAAGTTCATGCGTTAAAATAAGGCTACCTAACTTAGGAATAGCTAGCTGATATTTCATCTCTTTTGCTTGATCATCAGGAATGCCGAAAAGGATCAGAGGAGCGCCATCGTGAGAATCATAATGTCCTTCCATCGCGGCTATTTTTGCAGGTTGATGTTGCATTGTATTTAATCCATGAAAATCACCAACAATAATTTGCAATGGCGCTACAACCACAATCATCCACAACGCCATTGAAAACATAGTTTTGGCTAGAGGATTGTGATTTGCTTTAATTAGGTGGTATCCCGCTACTGCTGCAACCACAAAGGCAGTCGTCAGATAAGACGCCAATAACATATGCACCAGGCGGTATGGAAATGAGGGATTAAAAATAATCGCTAACCAATCTTCTGGAATAAATTGCCCTGCTTCATTGATCGAATATCCAGCAGGTGTTTGCATCCAACTGTTAACCGACAATATCCAAAAGGCCGAAAGAAAAGTACCAAAAGCAACAACACAAGTAGCTGAGAAATGTAGTTTCCTCCCCACTTTTTTCATACCAAACAACATCACCCCAAGAAATCCTGCTTCTAGGAAAAATGCAGTTAAAATTTCATATCCCATTAGTGGCCCAAGGATGGGACCAGTTTTATCGGAGAATACACTCCAGTTAGTCCCAAACTGATAACTGAGTACGATCCCACTAACCACACCCATACCAAAAGTAACAGAGAATATTTTTAACCAATACTTATAGATTTGAATGTATTTGTCATCGTTGGTCTTCAGCCATAGACCTTCTAATACAGCTAAATAGGACGCAAGCCCGATAGTAAATGATGGGAATATAATGTGGAAAGACACAGTAAATGCAAATTGAAACCGTGCCAGATCTAATGCCAAAGTATCCATAATCACTCCTAATTTGTATAGGATTATGTACGCTGCTTTGAGCAAGAAAGATCAAGTACCCTCTAATGTTTTTTATCTGTAGAATTTCTCTTAAGACAGTTTTTTTATATAAAAATGGACAATGTATACCCAGACCGATGCCATTCACAGCAGCTATTTTTTATCCCCTTAAGTCATATTTGGTTATTAACATTAGAGAGATATAATGAGTTACCGACCTATTTAGCCGGTGATTAAGTTTGCGTAAAGCCTTCTTAACTAACTTAAATTCTGATTAATGAATGTGAGAGTGAGAGTGAGATTGAGAGTGCAATTACATTTAATTAAGAGATACAGTTTGTATCGCTTAGTTGAAGGTGAGTTATTAAATCAATAACAGATTATTACGAAGTAATTTAATGTAGAAATGAGTGAAATAAC
>NZ_JALAAC010000058.1:0-11818 GCF_037546855.1 Vibrio sp. 1-Bac 57
AATAAATATCTATTATAATATAATGTTTTTTAGTAAAGCATGTCAAAGTTTACAACTATTCAAGAATATCTTTTTGAAAATAGGTAGTTGATCCATTAGATATATTTTTTAAGATGTTTCCCATCAAATAATCCCATATATAAGAGACTGTAGTTACGATTTTAAGTGTTATTTTATCCCTATTTCTATCTCGGTTTGTGCCCCTTTGCGCCCCTAGAAAGGTAAGCCACAAACGCCCCCATAGCAATTTAGAAACCTACAAATGTGTGGCCAAAATCACTAAGCCACAACACGAGTGACTTTTCACTGATTTACAGATCGCTTACATTACATAAGTAGATTAATTATTTTGTAAGTGGATTTGTAGATTTGCAAGTGAAATTGTAGATTTGTAAGTGAAATTGTAGATTTGTAAGTGAAATTGTAGATTTGTAAGTAGATTTATGATTTTGTAAGTGTATAGTTAATTTTGTAGGTATTATATTTTAAATAAAAACAAATACTTCCTTATAAAGACTTAATTATTTGCAAAGTATTGACTAACCTAATCAATAAGTAAAGGCCTGTATGAAAGCACTCGGATACACTTACTTAAATGAGCACTATAGCCTACTCCTACCAAAATTAAATGTTGAAGTATATCAAGACTCTAATTCGGATAAAGAAAAAATAGTAACGTATGGAGCATCTAAACGTAAGATAATACCAGGTACTCGAAAAATTTCTGATACCCCTTTTGATCATATGATTGAAGCAATAAAATATCAAGGTATTAGGCTCCATTACTTTGCTGCTATATTCCCAAAAGTTGACGTTGCAGAGCTGTCTATATTTATTTCTCAAAAGCCTAATGCTAAATACAATCGCATTATTTGGTACTTATATGAATGGATAATGGATTCTACCATCGATCTACCAGACTTAAATCAAGGTAACTACATTAAACTTTTTGAAGATGAGTTTTACTACACGTTAAAAGACGGAGATAAAAATAAACGAACTCGTGTTATTAATAATGCCATTGGAACAAGAGAGTTCTGCCCAACAGTTCGGAAAACATCTAAAATTAAGAAGTGTGAAAACGTAGATGTATACAAAACTGCTTATGCGGAAATGCAAAGGATTGGTGAATCAGTAAGTACTGATATCATAGGCCGTTCAATTAATTACCTTTATACAAAAGAAACTAAATCCTCTACTGATATTGAGCGAGAAACGCCTGATAAACATAAAATGCAACGATTCTTAAGAGCCATTAAAAATGCAGGCTTGTTTGAATTAACGAAAAGTAAACTAATTGATCTACAAAATAAAATTGTAGAAGACAGCAAAAAAGCATCAGATTATCGTTCAGATGAGATCTATGTGGGGGCTACATTACAACGCTTTGGTGAAGTTTATGAGGATGTTCATTACATAGGTGCGCTTGCCAAACATGTACCTAGTTTGATGAATGGTTTGATTAAAACTCATGAACGAATGATGTTTGATGCGTCTGTATCTGCGTTAATTCATGCAACTGTGATTTCCTTTGGTGCAGTTTATATTCATCCTATGGATGATGGTAATGGAAGAATTCACCGCTATCTTATTCATGATGTAATGAAACAACGTGAACCTGAGCATAAATTTATTATCCCTATTTCCGCATCAATTCTTAAACATGAAGCAGAATACGATAAAGTACTTGAAGTTATATCAATACCTATTATGGCGATGATAGATTGGGAATTAGATGGTGAAAACCAGAATAAACTTATAGTAAATAATGATATCGACTATATGTATAGATACCCTGATTATACGGAGCATGTTTCGTTTGTATACGAAATGATGGACAAGGCTATCTCGACTGAGCTAATTGAAGAGGTATCCTTACTCATTGTTTTTGATAATATTAAAAAAATAATTAATAATCTTACCGATGTACCTAATAATAAATTAGATGCCATTACCTCAATTATTATTAGCGGTGCTGGCAAGGTTTCAAAAACCAAGCTACAGTTTGTTTGTTCTCATATTGACCAAAAACTGATTAAGCAAATTGAAAAGCAATCTATACAAATAATGAGTAAAATTGAAAATGACCTATCAGTAAATATACAAAAAATAATGAGAAAAAATAAGTAGTTATTGATAAAATGTCACTATTCATATTAAAGCTTATTAACTGTATCAGATAAAGAATATTACAACAGATCTCGACTATCTGACGGCTATTGGGAAACGTTAATGACACAAAAAAAGTGTCTCTGTTACGTCTTAGGGTGAAACACGCATGGCGGTAAGAATCTGAATTTGATGGGGAGATAAGCGTTACCTGGGTTTTCCCTAATAGGGGGGCACTATTCGGTTAACGCTAATGTAACGCCAATAGCAATGGGCGTCATTCACCTCTATTCACTGCTATGGTACGCATGCACCATGTCCAATCGCTCTTCAAATTTATTCGATTTGCCATCCAGCCTCTGTTTAATTGCTACCCGCGCTAATGGCCGTTTATTAGCTGACAAATTTAACATGAAAGAAAGGCCTGGCTCACTTTCTCTTCTCTATGCCATCACAAAAAATATCTATGCCCCCACAAAAAATATCTACGCCATCACACACAATAAAGCGCTTATGATCTGAATTCAAAATAGGCTTATCCCGTGTGGCAGACTTCAAAGCGCAAGTATGGGCATTGAGGTGGTAAAAAACACAAAAAATGGAGTGCTGACAATGCTGCTCGATGAGAAAAATAGCGGCCATCCGTTTGTTTGCGAGGAGGATTCTTGAGTTTTTAAGCGGTGTGTTAACATAGTGGCATTGTGACATTGTGACATTGTGAAAAAAGACAACGCGATAGTCCCAATAGGAAGCAGTATGAACAAAAAGCAAAAAACACTGGACAAATAAACAGCATGTTTTATAGTAATAAACGTTCAAAGTTTACTCACTTAGAACAATAATAGCAGTTGAGACGAAGTGGTTGCACCCACTTCGCCTCGTACCGGCTGCTCCGACGTTAACCCAGATCCAGCCGATGGCGTTATTATACGTTAACCATCGGGTAGGAACAAAACTATTTGATGGAGGCCAATATGGCTCAAATTCGCCTGCGCCCAAACGGACGCCTACAGTACGATTTTCATCTTTATGGCAAACGCTTTCGTGAAGGCACCGCTATGATGGATACCCCTAAAAACCGTAAAATAGCCCAGACTCAGCTTAAGAAAATGAATGCAGAAATTGATTTAGGCACCTTTCAATATCGCGATTATTTTCCCGACAGCAAAAAAGTGGCCTCGTTTGAAGTCTTATTACGCGAGAAAAAACCTAACCGCTTTCACCCCTTTTTTGATCACTTTGCCGATGAGTGGTTTGATCGTCAACAGCCACGTTGGAGCGATAGCTACCAAAGAACGGTTCGCTTAAATATTAATAATTACTTAACGCCCTACTTTGGTAACACATTAATCAATGAAATAAATTTAGCTCAGGTAGATTATTTTCGTCAATCGCTACTGGCCATGACCAAAGAAGATGGCACACGTAAATTATCGAATCGCCGCATCAATAATATTTTATGGCCATTAATCTCCGTGATGGGACTCGCGAGTGATGAGTTTACGTTTGCCTATCCATTACGTCGCTATAAAGCATTAAAAGAAGAAAAAGCGGACTCTGCCCCACTCACGGTTGAGGAGGTAAAAACCTACCTAGGGGCAGTCTCGTCACAATGGCGTGACTATTACATTATACGATTTTGGACGGGCATGCGTGGCTGCGAAATAAATGGCTTATATGTAGAGCACATCGACTTTTCACATCGCTTGATAAAAGTAAGGCAAAACTTTGTTAACGGAAAAGTGGTCGATGTCAAAACGCCTAAGTCCAGACGAGAGATAAAAATGTGCGATACCGTTTATGATGCACTTCAACGTGCAGTTGATAATAAAAAAGCGCAGCAACCCTTCTTATTCACTAATGACAGAGGTCACCCGTTAAGCTCTCAATATGTGAGCAAGAAAATCTGGCTTCCCACATTAAAAAAAGCGGGTTTAAAACCTCGCCGCTCCTATGAAACGCGTCATACCGCCGCGGTATTACATATTGCTGCACATGAAAACCCATTGTATATCTCTCAAATGTTAGGACACAGTAATACACGTTTATTATTTGATGTGTATGCCCCTTATGTCGCCAATGCATCCAGGATCGATGGCAAGGCTTTTTCTGACATGATGTTGTAATATTGCCTGTTTTTTGACCCAAAATGCTTTAAAAAGTCGACACCATGTCGACTTTTTTATTTATTTTTCAATATTTCTCTTCCATTTCACTTTTTCTGCTTGCAACGCACACATAAACATTGCCTCAATAGCCCTTAAACCCTCACCCCAACGCGAATAACTGTATGTAAATACAGCGTTATTTTGGAAATTTAAAACCTTGTGTTAGCTTGGTATGAGTCGCTATTAATTATCTCGATATAGGTATTTTAAGTTATTCACTGTCAACCGCATTGAGTGACTCACTGTATCAGCACGATTTAATGGCACATCAACACAATGAAACATGCCACAAGCCATAAGGAAAATAGAGGTAATGAAAATAAAGACCATCCCACTGACGAAGCTAACGTTACGTCACAATGAAAAGTTACAAGAGATCATTCGTTTTGATGATTGCTTCCTTTCTTTTCCAAAAGCGATCCACACTATCCCCTTTGCCATCGCTCAAATTTTATTGGATTCAGCGCCAATACTGGCGCTAAAAAATGAACAAGGTGAGTGTTTTCAACTTGCTCTCAATATGAACGCGGCCTTATTAATGAGCCATCCAGAGCGCCATAAGTTAACGGTCAACGTTCACTATTACGCTCATGATGAGGTAGACGATGTCTTGATTGCGTCTTCATTTTACTTTCCAGCGCTTGCCTATCGTGAACACAACAAAATAACGCGTCACTTTTTTTCTCGTATTACTGAGGCTAAACGCTTACTCCTCAATGTCCCCACTAAAAAGCAACTGGCAACGTTAATGGCAGTCAGTGCTTCAACCATCAGGGATAAGAAGGTGACTAATGAGTAAAGAAAAAGAGTTTCAGAAAAAAAACCGACAAAAAACGGCCGGTGGCGTGATGCCGAGTGCAAGCGATACGGCGGTGTCACTGGCGATCACCTTTAAAAAGCTGACCAAATCAACGTTAGTGAAAAAGGAAAGCCATTGCACATTATTGCTCTTTATTCATCTTTGGTTAACGGGCCAACTCGATGATATTGATCACCTCGACGATATTCCCGATTTAAAACGCGTTTCCACTAGCAACCCTTGTGAAGCACATTGTTTACGAAGCTATAAAGATGGCAATACGTCATGGGTCGAGTATGCACAAGCTTATAATACAAAGAGCGGTGTTTTTTATCTTTGGCAACCTATGCCAACCATACTGCTGCCCTTCTTTCAAACCGCCATCAGCACCTTGAGCTATCACACTGCGCTGTTGAATAAAGCGGAGAAAGCGCGATTTTTTGCATTACTTCAAGCTCGTTGGAAAACACCGCTCTCGCTTAAAGGTCATCGACGAAATAGAAGAAATGTCTTTTTTCGCTATTTTTTTCATTGCACGCATCTTGATCCCGCCCTTTCATCGTTGGCTAAAATGGTGCTCACACATCCAGACAAGATGCATCATCAAAATGTCATTGCCTACCAGGTGGAGCAAAGTGATCGCCTTCGTAAAAAAATATTTTTAGCGCAAAACCGTTATTTGGACAGAATAATGCGCGCGATCAACGAACTCAACCTGAGTGAACATTTTATATATCTTGTTGGAGGACAACGTAAAAAACTGACTGAGACGAAGGTGCCAGTGGCTGATTATTTAGCAAAAAATGGTTTCATCACGGCTTTTCATTTGGTTAATCAAAATAACACTAAGCAATATGAAGCTATTCCTCCTCTGTTCATTGGCTGTCAGCGAAGTGTGGCAGAAGATGATGTTGTTCAGTTTTTTGTACGCTTACACAACCAGGTTGAACAGGTTAATTTTTCAAAAAAGATGACGATTGAACAACATCGTGAATATTATAATGGGCGAACCTACCAATTGGCTTTTCAATTTATGGTACTAACGGGAGTGAGGCCAACCCATGCGATAACGATTGAGCGACGTCGCTGCTTTGGGGCAGAGCATGTGTGTGTGAGAGATAAAGGGAAATGGCGCCAAATCACTTTATGCGCCTATCTTATGGAACAAATTGCGCAGTATCAATCTCTACAGAAAGCACTGACGGTGCACTTCCCTCACCATCAACCCCGTCAGGCAATGTGGTATCTCATTAATGAAGATGGCGATCAGCAATTATTAAATGCCAGCCAGTTACGCTCCACCATGAAGGCATTATGGCCAGGTGTTGTCCCTTACCAATTGCGTCATTTTTTTGCTCAATGTGCACTAACCAGTCCACCGCCTCATCACCTTGCCACACAGCAAATTGACCGTTTAATGGGACACGCCAACTTTGGTGAGCATCTTGGTAGTCATGATTATTTTCCGCTGACCACTATCCCGTTAGAAAATTATCTTAATACGCTCCCTAAACGACTGGGCCTGTTACAGCTAGGCGCTATTCCATCGGGTTTAGTTGACGGACTCACTGAGGAGGTATCCGATGAATAATGCGCTAAAAATACAGGCCAGTACCATTGCAGATCACCTAACACGTAGCCATCTTAGTGACGACATCAGTCATAACAACACGAATGCTATCGCTGCACCGGAGCATTCAGCGATAGTAGTCGCTGATATTGATTGGGTATTAGCACGTTGGCCAGCACAGGACATTTCCACTCGTACCCTTTGCGATGAAACTTTATTACTCATTAAAGATACGATAAGCCAAGTACCGACAGGCAAACAACGACATTACCGCCATGCACTTAATCATATTCTTATTTATCTTCAGGATGTGGCGCAATGGGAACTGCCTGCTCGTACGGAAAAACTTTTTATTGATCGTAACCTCGCGTGGTTTAGCCACTTAAATGAACAAGCAGAGCTGGCAGAGTCACTTTGGCACGCCTACGAAGTTGATAAAGCTAACTTTTTAAACACGCGGCTTACCCCCTCACCCGCGCTTACGGCGTTGACCATTGCCATTGACGTGGCGCCTTTGTCATTAAGTTATTTAGCCTCGATATTATCCGATAGTCATGCCATTGAGCGAGAGCAAACGACTAGCATGCTCAAAGTGTTCCATTTACAACGTGCTTCAACAAGCACGTTGCAAGAAGACGCTCATTTCACGCGCTATCATTTACCCTTGTTTTGCTATCGCTTTTTAGCTGATTTTTATCAAGGACATCACTCTATTGATGCTAATGGTGTCAACAACAGGTCGTTTACGGCCAAAAGTTTGCTTAACATACTCAATGAGTATATTTCAGCACCACCCTACCACTTAGCACCGTGCTCAGCCGGGCAATGGCACGCGGTCTTTCAAATTCTTTGGCACTATCGTGATCGTGTGCCACCAACACTCTTAAAAGACATTGCACAGCCAGAGCGACATGTTGACTTTGATAGAGCGACGCCTTCAGAGAAAGAGAAAAGAAAGGCGCATAACGCCATTTTCACACGGGATTGGCAAGGCGATGGCACGCTCAAAAAAGAGACGTCCGAACATGCGCTAGCTGCTGCTTCGAAGCCAATTAAAGCGCGCTGGCCACAACGCAAATTAATTAAACACTGGGTTAAAATGGGTAACATTAAGGACGTCGCCGGGCCGGTATTAAATGGACACAATATCCTTGAACATTATTTGTTTATTTATTGCCGAGAGCTCATTTTATTTGGAGGTGTCAATAAGGCCAAGCTTTCAGAAGCAACCATTACTAAATACACTAGCATTGAAGCATGTTTCAAAGACTTGCCGCTGAATTATGAAACCGCCATTGACCATGATCAACTTCAAGCCTGGGCGAGACAAGTCTTCGCTCAACTAGAAAATGATACCCATCTCAATTTGGTCCATTATTTTTTCCGATTTATGGTGACACAAGCACTCACTGATCACCTCGATCTTGATGAATTTGAAAACCCTTGCTTAGCGCCCAGTGTTGATCCTTTTTGTATTTCTTTATCGGCATTACATGACATTGTTGATACGTTATTAACACACAGTAGCGGTAGCTTATTTCAACGCTTTTATTGTGCAGTGAGTGCCGTGCTCGGTTATTTTGCGATGTTACGTCGCGGTGATGTACTGAGATTACGCATTAAAGATATTTACTATGCCCATCCGAACTGCTTTCATCTCACTATCACCAAAACAATTGAAGGGAGGCCCAAGAATGGTAAAACACGGCCAGTCCATATTGTTTTGCCCGATTCATTGGTAAAACTCGTCCGTATTGCGATCAAACTTAAGGAGCAGAGTCATTATAACGCCCCTTTAATTGGCTTTGATGATGAGACAATAGGCTCTCGCCAATTACACTATTTATTGCCCGTCACCAAAGCGATAAAAGCAATCTGTGGAAAGTCGGTACGCTTTCATCACTTACGCCACAGTGGCATTGATTTATTTATGCAACAGGGATTACAGCTTGTGTATAGATACTCACCGTGCGCGCTTGATGAGCGGACTGATTTAAACATCATGCTCAGTGAAGAAGTGGTTAAGTTACGTTTTTCACATTGGATTGAAAAAGGAGAAGAGCAGCAAATTAATGACAGCTTACTTTTTGATGAAATTTGTCATCAAATAGGACACCAACATTATGCCACAACACGTTGGTCCTATTTACATGGTATTCAATGGTTATTTCCCTATTTACGACCACAGCAAAGCCTTTATGGGTTACAAGATTTTTCACATAGCGAATTACGCTATTTACTCAACCTGGCACCTGATTCAAATGATTTATCGCGGCAATTAGCGCTATTAAGTCAGCCTTATAAAGATAAGTCTCTTCGCGATAAACAGCAGAACCCCGTCACGTTACCGGAAATTGCACTACGAGAATTTATCTGGGGCAATAAAAAAATACGCGCAGCTATCTTAGGTCAAGCGGCAAGTGGGTTAACAACGGAAGATGTTAAAGCAGGAAAAGTGCCTTACGCGACGCTGAATGCGGTTAATGATGTATCAGTACACAGTAAGCAAATACAAAATTATTATTATTACCGTTGGCGTGACACATCAAATGTCAGCACTAATCATTTTATTGAAGGCCTTTTCGATAACATGAATCAAAAAAATGCGCTTTCTTGGCCCGTATTAAGCCAAATATGGGCTAAGGCGAATAAACATGATCACGCGCCACTCAATAAAAAGCAATGCACCGCCTTATCACACCTTGGCGAGATTTCAGTGGTTTCAACGCAGACTAAAGATGATAACGGTAATGAGTGCAACGTCCTTGCGCTGCAAATTCAGGTTGCGAGTAACGCGACGAATGCCCGTGATTTTAAGGCTGTTTTTCGTTGTAAAGAGTGGCAATGGCTTGCTTGCTCTTTCACCTTAACGGTTAATCGAAAAACAAAAGTCGATCGCTTGCTCAACTTGGTAAAAAAGGATTATGCCCAAGGTAAAGAGTCAGTGTCGGTTGTTAAACAACCCGATGGCGCAAGTCAGTTAACCATCACCCTCACACCAACATTTCCAGTCGACGCGTTTGTTATAGAGCAGGCGCAAC
This sequence comes from Vibrio sp. 1-Bac 57, assembly GCF_037546855.1. Lineage (NCBI taxonomy): Bacteria > Pseudomonadati > Pseudomonadota > Gammaproteobacteria > Vibrionales > Vibrionaceae > Vibrio > Vibrio sp. 1-Bac 57. The sequence goes on from NZ_JALAAC010000058.1 coordinate 9,688, forward strand.
ATTACTTATCAACCCCATTTTTGGAGTAAAAAATGTCTTATAACCTCATCATTGGAAGACAATACCGCGACGACATTAAACAGATTGTCCAAGCGCTCAATCCTAAATTTAGCGATTACTGTGTTAGCTTTTGTATTCTACCAAAGCAAAATGAATTACTGATCATCGGAGGGTGTTCACCAAACTACATACAAAAACGCTTACCCTTAGCGGCTGGTCACGGGTTAAAGAAAATGCAATTTACACTTGATGGCGACTTTTTTAGCCAGTTATTAACTTACTCAACGTATCACATATCAAATGATAAAAATAAAAATCAATCCGTGTCAGAGGCTGAACTCGATTTTTATGAAAAAATCCATTTAGAGCTTGAGACTGAAAAGAAGCAGGATCTAAAAATTTACTTGATCAGTAATACAGGTAAGTCGCGAGGTTGTGAATCCGTTGCTTTTTTGGAGGCGCATAAGACCTTTATAAAGGAGAATGAACAACATACCTTTCAAAGCGCCAGAGTGCCTGCAATACAACGTCTATTACTTGAAGTCGATACTTACACGCCTTTTAAATTTATTAATATTGACAAAGAAAAGCGAGAAATGTGTGTGCAAAGTGATAATAATATAGTGGAACACTCCATTCCTGAGCATATTGACATTCCAATATCACTCGCACTGACGCAGGATGCGGCGAATATGTTGTCTGAAATATGCGAGCAAACAAAAGATGATGAAATAGAAATAGCATTACATGGAGAAAATATTACCTTAAAAACGAATAAAACAACGAAGACAATTTCATTGGCTGGCCTTGAAGAGTTTTATAAAAGCAAACCAGTACAATATGAAGAAGTAGTCACTATGTTTGTTAATATTCAGAGCTTTAAAGATGTAATAAATGAGTCTCATAATAAGTATCATAAAATTCGCCGAGAGGATAAAAATCATTTATTACTAGAAGAAAACGAGTTAAATATTGTAAACATCGTCAGTATTTATGATTTTGATACCCCTATTGATGCTAAAGGTTTTTTTGTGAAAGAGCCTCAAGTTTATTTAACACACCTAAAAGATATCAAAGCGATTAAGATTAAAGATTTAACGGAAACTGATGAAGCAAAAATAGCGATATTAAAAGGTCCACAGGGTGAGTATAAGCTTGGATTTTATAAGCAAGGGAATGATAAATATCCTCATGATAGCGTTCTCATTGAACCCGTACCTCAAGATTTAGATAAAGTCATGGCGGTAAAGAAAAAAGCACAAGCCAGAAAAGCGGCTAAAAATATGTGGGAAACTAAAGGAGAGACTAACGCTGAGGATAGAAGCGACCCACAAGGTGATTTATGGGGGTTTGATCTCTAATACACTTAGATTAAAGCAGATTTTTTACTATTGCTGTTAGCGTCATATTTTTAGACATTAAATGTCGGGGGGGGGTGACCTGCTCATCTCCCACTAACTCACTTGCATTACTGTGCGCTTATTTTCAGATACAAAAAAACAGACCGAAGCCTAATGCCGATCAGTTAAGAAAAATTAGTTGATTTTTAGCTGAAGAAGATCAAAATCCTATGACTCAAAAGGTCATGGGATTTTTTTATGGAACTTTCAGAAGCACTCGCTTGCACTTTGATTAACCGTCTTACCAAATTTTCTTCTTTGTCAGATATCTTAGAGCCAGATATTATTGAATCTTGCTTACAGTCTAACGGCGTCGCTACGTTAAGGAAACGAAAGATCCCTATGGATGCGATGGTCTGGGCTGTTGTAGGCATGTCACTTTTTAGAACTGAGTCTGTCCGTCAGCTTATTAACAAACTCGATATCGTATTACCTCAAGAGGTCGACTACGTCGCAAGAAGTGCGGTAACACAAGCCCGCAAAAAACGAGGGAGTAATGTCGTTAAATATGTATTTAATCAAACGGCTACGACTTGGCATAAACGTGCTGAGCATCCTCAATGGTGCGGACTTAATTTATACGGCGTTGATGGTGTCGTTTGGCGTACACCAGACACAAAAGAAAATAGTGCCGCATTTTCGCGCTCGGCGAATAAATCTTATGAATCATCCTACCCACAAGTTCGTATGGTTTGTATGATGGAATTAAGTAGCCACCTTATTGTGAATAG
>NZ_JALAAC010000059.1:0-10927 GCF_037546855.1 Vibrio sp. 1-Bac 57
AGATAAAGTTACATTCTTTCCCCTGCACCAAATCGATACACGACTTTACCTATCAGTTGCTGATGGTGGCTTTCTTCATCGGTTGTATAATAATTAACGAGGTCAGCCTGTAATGCCCATTTTGTATTTAAACGATAATGAAGGCCGACGCCTGCGTTAAGTTGTAAATTATAACTGTCTTTATCTTCGTCCCAAATTTCTTCACCGATGCCTGCTGTAATGTAAGGGCGTAAATTAGAGTCCGTATTGAAATAATATTGACCATCAACACTAAAGGTTTCATAAGCGCTATATTGCTCGATGACTTCTTTTAATAGCTTAGAAGAAGAATAATTTAAACGCGTTGAAAAGCGTTTTGAGAAGTATAAACCTAAGGATATCTGCGCATATTTGTTATTTAACTGGCCTCGTTTTCGGTCAAAGTTAAGATAACCAGTCCCAACACTTAAACCAATAATGCCTACATCAACAGGGTCTTTTGCATTGGCAAATGAGTAACGCTCACCTAGCTTACGTTTACCGCTGATACCCGGTTGCGCTAAGCTATTGTCATCACCAAACAAGTAATTTATTTCAAACATGACTTGTTTGTCCGTTTGTAAACCGCCGGGCGTACTTTGCTCTGATATTTTGACATAACCTGTTCCGGCTTTGATTAAGTCTCTACCAAATAAGCGATTTACATTTCGACCTAAAGAGTCAACGGGATCTAATAAAAATAAAGCGGTATTACCTAAGTATTCACTGCCCCAAACGGTGCCGCCGCCAGCCCAAATCTCGCGCTCTGTATTAAAAGCCCACTCACCGTAAACCCATCCTAATACTGGCGTTACCACTAAATCTTGCATTGAAGGCGTTTCTGCAAACGCTTCAACACCATATTCCCAAAATACCGTAGACATTAATGCTGAGTATAAAAATGAATCCCACTGTCTATAGCCTGATTTACGTGCAGACTGATAATAAACGCCGCCAAAATAAGGGTGCATAACATAATTTAAAATAGCATCATCACGGTCCCATACTGGGCCTTCTTTAACATTCTCTAGCCACTTTTCACCGATGCTTTGGTCGTTATCACTATCCCAATTTGTCACTGATTCAGGTAATGCAGCTAATACGCCGACTACGCCTAATCCATAATAAAAGATAGAAGTAGTTTGTGACCAAAGTCGCTCTCCATCTTCACCATGTTGTGGAGAAAATAAAGACACTTGATATGGGTTATCGTAAAAATCCTGTTCAACCTCAAACTGTTCCCAAGCAGAGTTAGTAAAAGCAGGTTGATAATCCGTTGGTTGATTATTGTGTATTGATATCGCGCTCAACTGTTGCTTCGCTTCTGAGTTTTGATCCAGGCTTCTTTCTAAGTGAGTTGTTAGGGTTTTATCTAAGGAAGAGCCTGAGTATTGTGGCACAGGTTGTAGATGATTTCTTTCAGCTAAAGGTAGTTTGCTTGAATGAAAGTCAATGTTGGGTAATAGCTGCATAGGGGGGAGCTTGCCCAGTGGCAAGGTGCTTGTATCATTAGTATTATTTCTTGTCTCCTTTACATCACTATCTGAAGCGTTGAGATTGGGGCTTATGATTAAAAGTGGCAAAATAGAGAATGCTAAACAGCATGAAGGTTTAGTGAATATCATTGAAAATCCTTATCGATAAATTAGTTTCTATAAATAACCCTCTAGAGCAAAAACAAATGTTGTATATTAAGTGAATTCCATTCAATAAGTGACCGTAAGCAGGTCGATACTAATGTTAAAGTTGATAGTCATTATCAATTTTTTTAAGTTTTCTGTAATATTTATTCAGAATGCTTGTCCTATTGATATTAATAATATTGTACACCAAAACGGTATTATTCATGACAGTGATTAATTTCCCGCTAGTTCTATTAATAATATACAAGTAATAACATAAGGTGAATTATATGACGGCAGCACGCCAGTCCATTTTCTATATCGATTTCTTACGTTTCATTGCCGCGATCGCGGTTATTATGATCCATGTGCTTGGTCCTTTTCGTTATTTATACGGGGAAATTCCTGACAGCGATTGGTTAGCCGCCGCTGGACTTAATAGTCTTACACGCTGGGCTGTTCCCGTGTTTATGATGATCAGTGGGGCACTGCTGTTATCTTCAAAAGCGCTATCATCAAAAAAACTATCATCAAAAGCATTATCACAAGACCCATCACCATCAAAATCATTGCCGCAAGAAGCATCACAAGAATCTTTCAAATGGGGGCCTTACCTAATTAAACGTGTCAGTAAAGTTGTTGTACCATTTATTGGGTGGACGATAATCTTTGCTCTAGTCAGCGGTTATATGGTTGACGGTGTTTTTACTGGGCAATGGTCGAGTAATATTACAATGGATACATTAGGAAGCTCATTAACAGAGCCTGTCTGGTACCACCTTTGGTTTTTTTACGACTTTATTCCACTGTATTTTGTGATCCCATTTTTATTACCTTTACTTAAACAAGCCTCGGCTGATCATATTAAATTAGCCTTATCATGCTGGGCTATTTTATTTTTAATGCATTGGTTAAAAATAGGGGACTTTTTACAGCAAAATATTGTGTTATATAGTGGCTACCTTGTTTTAGGTTGGTATTTGTTTAATAGGGATAATCGTGAACACTTAAAATATTGGATAGCAGCCGGTAGTTTTATGCTTTTGCTCAACTTTTTTGGTTCTTGGTATGTTGCTACGGAAAAACAAGCGTACAGTTCATTATTCATGGGGTATAAAACACTTAATACTGCCATTATCGGAGGCATGTTATTTGTATTAGCACAAACTTATGCGCATAAAATACAAGGTCGTTTACGCGCTTTAGTAACCCTTATTTCAACGTATAGTTTGGGCATTTACTTAGTTCACCCTTTAATATTGATCCCTATACGTGATTTAAATAATGGGTTTTATCAAGTCTTTCAAAGTAACTGGATAGCGATTCCAATACTTACCTTTTTGACATTAGTTGGGTCATTATTATTAACTATGTTGTTAGTTAAGTTGCCATTTATTAGACGCTTAGTACCGTAATATTGCCGTAATCAAAAGCAGCGATTTTTCACCTGTTGATAAATCGCTGTATTGTCCTTCTTATACTACAATAAATACCTAAATAGAGAGGTGGGGGACACTTAAATTAATTTATTAACCTTACCTGTTAGTAAGTGATTAATTTTCCAGTCTTAACTCGAATAAGGGTTGCCGTTTTATGAAAAAAAGTTACCCCACATGGACAGTGTTCAGTACCCGTTGTTTATTATCTTTCCCTCTTTTTGTATTTTCAAACACGGCACAGGCGGAATTTTTAGGGGAAAACAGTCGTGTATCCATTGATATTTCTTCTCGTGTTAGCAGTAACCTAGATACTCAAGATCATGCTTTCATGCATGTGTTAGGAATTGATATACATAAAGTATTTAGTAGTGAAACAGGGGATATCGGCACATTAATACTGCAACCTTATATTGTAAAATTAAATAATGTTAAAAAACCTCATTTTATTTTTGATGATGGTAACGATACTAAGCTCACATGGCGTATCGCTAATTTTAATTATACGGCTTTAAATCAAGGCAAGTTTAATATTAGATTAGGGCATTTTGAGGTGCCTTTTGGGCTAGAATACCAACTAGATACTAATGGTACATTACATCAATTAACTACTGAGCAGCGAGGCATAAAAACTGATTGGGGGCTTTCTTTGAATGGTATCATGCCCGGTTTTGAATATGAGATTGCACTAACGCAAGGTTCAGGTGCTGAAATTAGTAATAATAGTGACTCGCACCTATTTTCTGGTCGAATTGGAACGCTAAGTACTAAAAATATAGTTACAGGCTTCTCATGGTTAAGCGGTGATATTTTAGCGGCTAATGGTGTTATTGAGCAGAAAAAAGTGGCCTTAGATCTTTCCTATTATTATTACCAATGGCGGTTTATGGCGGAATCTTCTATTGGTAAAAAAGCAGGAAATAATACTGCTAATGGTTTTGCTGAAGTGATGTGGCGTACCCCCAAAGAAAATATCTCTGTTTATACTCAACTGCGTTATCAACGCGCAGAAATAGATCATAACGTGAGTAGTGAAAGCAGTTCTACAAGTAATTGGGTAGCGGGTGTGCAGTGGATGAGTGACCATGGTTTCGATGTTAGCGCACAATATAAACATAAATTAAAAGAAGCAAAAAACCAAAATATTGAACCGATTTTAAGTGTGCAGCTAAGGTATAGAATGTAGCGTCATATGGCTTTAACGGTTAAAAGGTCAAATAATAATATATGAAACGATGAACATTAAACGGCAATACACTAAACAATAAAATCCTAAACAATAAAATCTTTAAAAAAAATTAAATGATAAGGCATTAACCCAAATAATATGAAACAGCGTAAAATTTTTACATTAATCGCCCTTATGGCGACACAGGTCTTAATGAACTCTCCTGCTTATGCAGCTTTTTGTTCCTTAAGAGACCCTGTGTCAGCAATGCAAATACTCTATAAGGATGGATACCAATATCGTTCTATTGTTGCGACGGTTACTGAGCAAGATAGAGTAGCGGTTAAAGACAAGTTACCTTTTACAATCCATCAAAGTGAAGTTAGTAAGCATACTTTATACGTGCTTTTTAAGGATCGTAAGGCTGCTGGTTTCTTACAAGCACGTTCAGAATGGGCTAAATGGGGGTTAGTAGAAATTGCCTGGGCTATCAACTTAGATAGGAGTTTAAAAGGTTTCTATTTTCAACGTTGCCGAAGCCCCGAATGTAACGATAGCGTCGTACAAGATATCAACAAGCAACTTCATAATAAAAATTTTGCGCAATTAAAGTCCTTACTGACGCTTGATGGAGAAGCACTTTCTGAAGCGGGAAAAAATACATTTTCTACTTATCCAACATTAGCGTTGCTAGTCTTACGGTCTGCATTAAAAACCTTAGCAATTACTGATATCAGTTGGGCAAAATATATAACAAAGATAGAAAGTGACAATTAATGGCAGTAACTGTTATAGACAGTAATGGTTAATGAAATGAAAGTAATAATTATTAAAAGTAGTCATCGATGAATAGCGCACTAACTGAATTTATACGTTAATTAAAGGTATGTAATGAGAATAAGAAGTTATTTGGCGATCCTTGTTTTTTCCTGCTTGATTGGTGCTTATGCGCTAGAACAAGTATTGGGTTTTCATTTCAATCACGTTCAAATATTAGCGAGTAAGCATACACAAAGCCTTCTACGAGCGAAAGATTTTGAGCGCATAGAAAATAGCATTTCACAATTTTTAATCTCTGCAGATTTAGTGATTGCATCGGGTAATACCTATCTCATTATGGGGACAAAAAATATAGGGGAAAACATCAGCAGAAATTTGGTCGTTGTGCAAAACCAAAGCCTACCTCCTTTAATGAATGATGAAATTGAAAAAACCATCCTTAATATTAAAAAAATTAATACCCACCTCGATGGTGTAGCGGAAATACCAGATAAAGAACTAATATTACACTTACGTAAATTATTGCCAGATTATGATGCTGTTAGTTTATCTTTAGTAGAAAGTATTCGATTTTTGATTACTGAATGCAATAATATGATTGAGCTAGACGCGTTATCTTTAGCCGAAGAAAAGCGTTTTATAGCAGCTGCAGCTTGGATTGCACGTGTTTTTTTACTGCTATTAATTATTGCTGCTTGGTGGTGGGCAAATAAGAAAATTTGTAATCCGTTAAACACGCTAATTGCTTCTTCACACAATGCACTAGCCGGCAATGACTTTAAAGTTAGCGATGATGCACCTACCGAGATCACTGAATTAAGTCATGATTTTAAGCTATTAACAGAAACGCTACTGCATCAAGCATCCCATGATCCATTGACTGAACTTTATAACCGTCGTGCGTTTGAGCGTAACCTGAATGCTGCTATTAACTATAAAAAAAGACCCTCAGCGATCAACGATGATAAGCGGTTTTTATGTTTTATCGATTTAGATTATTTTAAAACAATTAATGATACCTGTGGCCATTCAATAGGTGATCAAGTCTTAGTTGATGTGGCTCGTATATTAAAACAAAAAGTGCGCAGCTACGATACGGTGGCGAGATTAGGTGGTGATGAGTTTGCTATTTTGATCAATCGCTGCCCTGTAGATAAAGCACTTGAAATTGCTGAACAGATTAAACAAAGCATTAACCAGTTAACGTATCACTGGCAAGGTGAAAATTTTCAATTAAGTGCCAGCATTGGTATTGCTCCTCAAACCAATCAATCTAGTGCTACTGATTTATTAAACTCGGCAGACATCGCCTGTGGTTTAGCGAAAAATGCGGGAAGAAATTCAGTTTATTTATACGATACTTGCGATCAAGTTTTCGCAGATAATAAACAGCAATTATTGTCAGTACACCACTTAAATAATGCATTAAATAACAATTTATTTGTATTATACAAACAAGATATTGTGCCGCTACAGCAACAAAAAGTAGGCAGGGTCTTTGAAATATTATTAAGAATGTTAGACAACGAAGGAAAATTGTTGAGTCCTGCTTGTTTTTTACCCGTTGCCGAGCGTTATCAGCTTACCGGTAAAATAGATCGTTGGGTGATTAATGCCGTATGCGACCATTTTATGGCACGTACTGAAGAACTTAAATCGATTAAAACAATTGCGATTAACTTATCTGGGCACTCTTTAACTGATAATGAGTTAGAAACCTTTATTATTAATAAACTGACACAGAGCCAAATACCCGCTAATAAAATTTGTTTTGAAATCACTGAGACGGCTGCTATTAAAAATATCAATCGTGCTCGATTATTTATGAATAACATTAAAGCGTTAGGTTGTCAGTTTTCCCTTGATGACTTTGGTAGTGGTCATTCTTCCTATGCTTATATCAAACAATTACCGACGGATAAGATTAAAATAGACGGTGCAATTGTGGCGAATATGCTCACCAATCCAATCGATTTTACCGCTGTTAAATCGATTTGCGAGATAGGCAAAGCAGCCAAACAAGAAGTCATTGCAGAGTTTGTTGAAGATTTTAGGTTAGTTGAAGCATTAACCGCATTAGGTGTTGATTATGCACAGGGTTACTATTTTGCTAGGCCAGAACCTTTAGTCGTTGTTTAAATAGTATTCCATAAAAGTGGATGCGTTAATTGGATGCTTTGACTATTGGATAAGCACCAATACCTTTGTAAATCTGAGTGTTTGAGGGGAGCAGACTGTTAAAAGGTCACACTGCACAGTGTGACCTTTGCTTATAGGCAGGACTAAAAAGTATTAGGCTGACTTAGGCCTTGTCTGCGTTTCTTTTTCATCTGTATCCTGTATTTTTTCGTCATCGGATTCTGATCGAATAGACTCTGCTTTTTGCGCTTCTTCAATTGCAGCTTGCTCCTTGCGTCGTGCTTTTTCAAGGGAGCGTTGATCTGCCTCTTCTGCTTCACGGATCGCACGTTCTTCTGCACGCGCTTCGGCCTCTGCTTTTGCTATTGCTTTAGCCTGTGCTTTGGCTTCACGTTCTGCTTCTTCATCTACAGCACGTTGAATAACTGCTAGATCTTGCGCTTCTTGAGGCAATAAACTAATCAACTCAATACCTACAGGATAATCAGCATCTTTTTCATTGGAAACAATCTTAATTTCACCATCTTTAGTTAAGTACACTAATGGCATAGCCGAGTCGCCGTAACGTCTTTTAAAGCGCTCAAAGGTAAAGTTCTCAGTGATGTTAGTCACTTTTAGAATACCGCCTCTGGCCATGATGCTGGCAATCTTAGCGTAGGAAATATTTTCTCCAAATAAGCTCAATCGTTTTAGATATGACTCCGATAATTGATGGCGTGCGCTGGCACTGTCAGCATTGTTCAAACCATAAACTTTCTCCGAGCCAAGTAAATCTTGGAAGTGAAAGGAAACTAATGGGTTTAATTGACGGTAAGGAGACATCACTAAGACACGACCTATGCCGCTTAAATCCATATAGTTGGTCGCATGCTCGGAAGCTGGGTTACCAAAATAAACGGGAATATTTTCCATACGAGCTTTACGAATGCTATCCCAGTTATTGTCTGCTAATAGCACTTTTACATTTTTAGAGATTAAAATAGTTGCAAGTTCGCGTGAGAACTTAGAGGCGCCAAACATCAGTAAACCTTCATTCGCGCCTTGTTTTACCCCTAAAAATTTTGCCCATGGGCCGGCGGTTAAACTTTGAATAACCACGGTGCCGATAATAATTAAAAATACCAGCGGTACAATAGAACTTGCACCTTCAAGGCCAACGGTCTCTAATTTAATCGCAAATAGCGATGAAATAGCGGCGGCAACAATACCACGCGGTGCAACCCAGCTGAGAAACCATTTATCCTTTGAGGAGACATTAGTACCCAGGCCAGAGATCCAAATACTGAGTGGACGAGCGACAAACATCACCACCATCAGCACGCCTAATCCACCAAAGCCTAGGTCTAACATGGCACTAGAATCAAGTCGTGCAGCAAGTAGAATAAACAGTGCTGAAATTAATAGTACGGTTAATGTTTCTTTAAACTCTAAAATATCAGCAATATCAACGCCACGCATGTTTGCTAACCAAATACCCATTACAGTCACGGTTAATAACCCAGACTCTTCTTGGTAGATATTCGAGCCTACAAAAACGCCCAGCATAATGGTTAATACCGCAGTATTACGTAAATAATGTGGGAATAAGTTCTTACGAATCGATAACCCAGTTAAATAACCAGCTGCAGCCCCTAAACCAAAGCCCAGTAATAATGTATATCCCAATGCAGATAAAACATGTGAGGTAGGATCCGCCGTTACTGCAATATATTCAAAGACTAAAACTGCGAGCAGCGCGCCGATAGGGTCGATTACAATGCCTTCCCAACGTAAAATACTGGCTAAATTAGACTTTGGTTGCACGGTACGCAACATAGGGACAATAACCGTTGGCCCTGTCACAACGACTAGGGCGCCAAACAACATCGCAATGGACCAGTCAAAGCCTAAAATATAATGAGCCGCTGGTGCGATACAGGCCCAAGTGATAAAAGCGCCAATGGTGACTAAATGCGTGACCATTCGGCCATGCTCTTTAATCTCTTTAAAGTTAAGTGTGAGTGCGCCTTCAAAAAGAATAACGGCAACACCTAATGAGATAATCGGGAATAATAAATCGCCAAAAATAGCATCGGGATCCAATATGCCAAGTGCGGGCCCTAATAATAAACCACATAATAATAGTGGGAGAATTGCAGGTAAACGTAATTTCCACCCTATCCATTGACACAAAAGTGACAGTACACCGATCAGTGCAAGCATGCCTGTGATGTGTTCAACCATATTTATTTCCTTTTTTTTCAAACCATTGCAAATTAATTATCTACCCTGCAATGGGGGTCACGATGATTCGTGAGCAATTTATACGTTTGGTAACTTGATTTGTACCATTTTGTTCATTAAATATTATTTACAGGCTGACAAAATAATGAAAAATATTGCCAATAAATCTTTACTTTCATTGCATTCAAAAACGTTCTTATTAAGTAAAAAAGCACAGCGTTACGCACTAATTATTAATCTAATTAGCAAAAATAATCAGTTATTAAATGGGAGTGTTTTTTTACTTATCTTTAAAAGTGATGTTGATGTTTAATCCAACGCTTATTAATAAAAGCCTACTATTTTTTCTATCTATTACTTTTACTATTACTATTAACTTTAAATTGCCGCTATCTCGTTAGCGAAGTACACCTAGTTAAGTAACTGTAGCCAGATAAGGCTAGCTAATATCTGTTAATAAGCATCATTATATTTACAAAAAGCATTGTTTTTTTATCATTAAATTTTGCTCTATAACATACTAATTCGCGTATTGGAGCAAGTGTTTTTTTGATCTTAATCACGTTTTATCAAGGCTGTTAAATAAAACATTAATCTTATCAGGTAATTAGTTCCTTCTTCTTTGTTGGTATTTTATCCCTTTATGGTGATACTTTATTTAAAAACAAGTATTCAAAAACAAGTTGTGTTCAGCAGGGGGAGGAGTTTATAGCAAACCATTAAGCAAATGACTAGAACCTATTTGTTTGCATCGTACTGTGTGTCTTGCCGAGTTAGTCACTAGGGCTGTGTTGATTGGGTAGATTAATCTTTCAAGTGAGATTGTAAGTTGATTAACATTTGCGCGGTAGCTCCCCAAATTAAATGGTTTTGATAAGCACAACAATAAGTAAAATGACGTTGTTTATTAGCGACTAAATATTGTTTAGAAAAGTTATTACTGTCTAATACAAATGCAAAGGGGACTTCAAAGCAGGCTTTAACCTCAGAACGGTCAATAATAACTTGCTCTTCGCTATTTACAAAACCAATGAAGGGCGTGACGTGGTAACCGCTGTTAGTAGTTAACGAAGGTAAGCTACCAACTAACTGTATATTCTCCTGCTCAATGCCTATCTCTTCCTGTGTTTCTCTTAATGCGGTGATAGCGAGCGAATCATCGCTTAATTCATACCTGCCTCCGGGAAAGCTTACTTGCCCAGGGTGGTGCCTAAGGTGCAAGGCCCGTTGTGTGAAAATCATATGTAAGCCATTGTCTCTTTGTATCAATGGCATTAATACTGCTGCTTTTTTTAATGGCTGCTGGGCTTTATTAAGAGATTGTAAGTGATGCGAAACAGGCGCACTGAAATTAGCTTGTTGTAAGATAAAACGATTAAGAAAACGTTGTTTATTCATCTTACCTTTTATACTCCTGAGTGATTTAGTTGGCTATCTTTACTGGCTATCTTAGCTGACTATTTTAACTGATATTTTAGCCTGCTATTATTGACCGTTTTATTGCCTACTTAATTTCATTAATAAACGAACAAGCTAATAAC
>NZ_JALAAC010000060.1:0-10667 GCF_037546855.1 Vibrio sp. 1-Bac 57
TTTATTTAATAGGTAATGCTTCTGTAATAAGTAAGGGGCATAACAGGCTTTAGGTCTATGCCCTTCAGTTTTATAAAGTCGATTTACTCATTTTTTGCATATCTCGCCATAACATTGGAACAACAATCAAAGTTAACAACACATTAGAAAGAGGCAGTGATAACCAAACACCATCGATCCCTAACCATTGCGGTAATAAGTATAAAAAAGGTAATTGCAGCACAATGTTACCTATTGAAATTGATAATGCTTTGGCACCTTGATTGACCGACATAAAATAAACGGTAGCAATAAATAAAAATCCATCTAAGCAAAGGGCAAAAAGGTGCAAACGTAAACCTTGTTGCGTTTCAATTGCTAATTCAATATCTGCTTGACTGAATAAGCCAATAAAAAAGTCAGGAAAAATATTCAATATAACCACTATCGCAATACCTGAATAGACTACTATTTTTAACGCCAATATGACGGTGGCTTGGATCTTTTCTGCTTGTTTAGCTCCGAAATAAAAGCTGACGGGTGGTTGCATGCCGTTAGCAATTCCCTCTGCGGTTACATAATATAATGTGGCAATGTAACCAATAATAGCAAATGCAGCGACACTAACCGGCGAACCATAAACCATTAATAATTTATTATGTAATGCAATGACTAAACCAAAATAAAGGAACATAAATAGGCTTGATGCACCTAGTTTAATGATTTTAATGGCTACGCTACTTTTGAAATTCAATCCTTTCAGAGTTAGCTTAGTCTGAGCCTTAGATGAGAAAAAATAAATCATCCCGACACTAAAAACTAAGCATTGTGCAATGACAGTTGCAATGGCTGCTCCCTGTAATCCCATGGAATAAACGCCAATTAAAAGGTAATCGAGCACAATATTCACCAGTGCGCCAAAAACCATTAAACCCGTCGCAAAGTTTGGGCTATTGTCATTACGAATAAGCATCGGAATAACGGCAGCAGAGATGGCGAAACCGGCACCCCAAGAAAATATACTGAGGTAATTCATACTGTGTGACAATGTATTACCTGCCGCACCCTGTAGGTTTAGTAATACGCCACCAAAATTGCTGATTAATAGCGTCGATAATCCTGCAAAAAGCACGATCAAATAGAGGCTATTAATCAATATCGCATTAGCTTTATGCGCAGCACCTTGACCACGATAAATGGAGATCAAGCTTCCGCCACCCATACCAATCATTAACCCTAAACCAATAATGACGCCCATTATTGGCATCGTCATATTAATGCCAGCTAAACCTTCAAAACCAACATAATGACCAACAAAAATACCATCTATCACTTGATATAAACCATTCACCATCATCGCCGCAACGGAGGGGATCGCATAGCGCCAAAAAACTTTACTGATTGATTCATCAGTTGTGATTGACCTTGTTGAGCTTAAGTGTTTTTTTTCACAGCTAAGCGGTGGCACTGATTGTGGAAAATCGATACTTTGGTTTTGCATTTTATTCTCTATTTTTATCTGGCTAATATCTTTATTTGAAAACGATTGGGCTGCACTTGGATAAAAAGTTGTTATCCGCAAGCTACTTTTTATCGCTACTTTTTGTCTAGGTACGTTATTTGAAATATGTGAACGTTTTTAGTGGCGTTATTATGCTTGTTAATTAGATTGGTGAAAGTTAATATCTATCCGTTAATCGGATACATGGTTTATTGATTACTTGGTTTCTTGAATACTTAAATATTGAAAGGTAAATATGAATTGGACCTTAGATCAGCTTGATGCATTTGTGCTTTCAGTGCAGCAGGGCTCATTTTCTGCTGCGGCGCGTAAACTCGGAAAAGCGCAGTCACGTGTGAGTACGGCTATTGCAAACCTAGAAGCAGACCTTGGGTTTGAGTTATTTAATCGTGATGCGCGATTACCGGTATTAACGCCATTAGGAGAGGAGATGTACATTGAGGCGCAAGCCGTTTTATCTCAATGCCAACGATTACAATCTCGGGCTTTAACAGCTAGTGATGGTGAAGAGTTAGCATTAACAATAGCCATTGATGAAGCCGTTCCTATTCTTAGTCTTGACTCATTTTTTGGTGAGGTGAGTCAACGATTCCCGTTATTAAAGTTAACTATTATCAATGGTTCTCAAGATGATATTGCTAAATGGATTGAAGATAAAACCGCAGACTTTGGTATTTTATTCCATTTAAAAGCGCTGAGTTATGATTTGGAGTTAGAGATTATTAGCCAATTCAAACACGCTTTGGTAGTGTCTGTTGACCATCCTTTAGCGAAGGTACCCGTACCTACTCATGCGCAATTAAATCAATACCGACAATTGGTGATCCGTAATCGTCTCGGAGGGAAACCTGAAAAGTCAATCTCAGTGCAGCATTGGTATGTGGATAGTTATTATCATATTAGTGGTTTAGTCGGGAATGGTATTGGTTGGGCATTGGTGCCTGAACATATAGTTAACGATCAGTGGAATACGGGTAAGTTAGTTAAATTATCATCGCAACATATTCCCGATTCATTAATTGTAGAAATGGGGATCGTCAAGCGGCTTGATAAAGGCAAAGGCCCAATCATGAGTTGGATGATCACAGCAATTAAAAAACTATTTAAATAGCTGACTAAACACAAAACAATCTCGATTAGAGTAACTATGAAAATAGTTATTAATAAATCAATTGGTTATATTTATTCATTTGGATTTAACTTTGGTTTTAGCTTTGGTTTTGGTTTGGGTTTTAATTTTAGTTAAAGTAACGGCTGATAGTTAAGGGTGATATGGCATTTAATATTATGGGTAGTGATATTTATCTACCACAACAAACTTGGAATGGTGAAGATTTTGATCGCCATTTAGGTTTGAAATTGGGGACAAGCCAACGCAAATATGGTGTTGAAAAACGTTATATTGCTGCATCTCATGAAACCGCTATTATGATGGCGGGTGAAGCGATTATTGGTGCATTAAAAAATGCTTGTATGCGTATACAGGATATTGATTTTATTATTTATGCCAGTGCAACACACCATCAAACTTTGCCCTATGATGCGGCAGCCGTTTTAGCCTATTTAAAAGCACCAGCCCATTTAACTAGCGTTGATATTAACAGCTCCTGTTTGTCATTTTTATCTGCATTAGATTATGCGCAGTGTCTCTTTCTTGCTAAGCGCCATCGACGTATTGTTATTGTAAGCAGTGAGTGTGGTACGGGTATTACATTGAACAAAACGACACCCGCATCGTTTGAAGTGGCGACACTATTTTCCGATGGTGCCGCAGCTTATGTGTTACAGGCTGATCCGCTTGCAAGCGGTTTTACAGGCGCATTATTTGAGACTCACCATCAAGGTTATGAGCTTTGCCAAGTAAAAGGCGGAGGCAGTGCCATTAACCCACACACGACTGCACATGCTGACTTGTTAACGGCGAGTCAGTTTGAGATGAATGGCAAAGCATTATTTAGGGAAATGGTGAAAGCAGTGCCCACCTTTTTAGAAAAGGGATTAAAACGCGCTGAAGTGAATAAACAACACATTGATTATGTATTACCACATCAAGCCAGCCATCGTGCGATTAATAAATTACCGCGTATCATTGGTTTTTCAGAGCATAAAGTGGTTAATAATGTGGCGCAATTAGGCAATCAAATTGCTGCTTCATTGCCTATTAATTTGCATTTTTTACGACAACAAATAGCCCTTGATAGAGAGCAAACAAAACAGTCTAATCCTGCTTCCGACAAACTATTAACATCTAAAACAACATTAAAACCGACAACATTATCTAGACCTACAAAATCATCAGAGCCTAAAACATTAACCACCAAAACAGTATTACTATTTGGTACGGCGGCAGGGTTGTCATTAGGCATGGGGTTATTAACATTATGAGTGCCGATACTCTCAATAAAATATCGCTCAAGATATTGATCACCGGTGGTACGGGCATGTTAGGTAGTGCCATTATTCGCTTATACCATCAGCAGCATCAATTACATTTTATCGGACGAGATAAAGACATAGTTAAGCAATTAACCGATAAATACCCAGTAACGGGGCATATTGTTGATTTAAGTGATGGCCAAGCATTAGCTAAGATTTTTGAATCCGCTGGTGGTCAGGAAATGCCGATTTTTGATGCCATTATTCATTGTGCCGCTTATTCTAGTCCTTGGGGAAGTTATGAGCAGTTTTATCAAGCTAATGTGGTTGCAACTGAGAATCTATTGAACCTAGCAAAACAACATAAGGTGACTCGCTTTGTGCATGTTTCAACGACCAGTGTGTATTTTGATTTTACCGACCGTTGGCTGATCAGTGAGCAAGATAATGTAGCGGAACACTTTTGTAGTGATTACACCGAAACCAAATATTTAGCAGAACAAGTTGTATTAACCACTGCAGCTCAAGAAAAAAATGTCATTAATACTGTGATACTAAGACCGCGTGGCATATTTGGACCGAATGACAGGGCAATTGTACCAAGATTATTAAAGGCGATGCGAGGCCATCGCTTGTTCCTACCTTCGGCAAAAAATCCGGTATTGGATTTAACCTATGTCGATAATGTCGCCGATGCTGCTTTATTAGCCTGTTTAAAAGCACCAAAACTAGAAAATGGCAGTATTTTTAATATTAGTAATGATCAACCAATGCCAGTTAACTTTGTCTTAAAACAGTTACTATCGGCATTGCAACAAGAGCAAACAAAACCACTGACATTAACAACCTTACCTTATGCATTATGTGCACCTGTGATTGCCCTAAATGAAAAGCTGTGTCGATATTTACCTCATCAACCAGAGCCTAAGATCACGATTTATAGTGCTGGGTTGTTAAACTTTCACCAAACCTTAAATATTGATAAAGCTAAAAAAATGTTAGGTTATCAAGCTAATGTCAGTATGACTGAAGGAATAAAACGCTATGTCGACTGGACTAAAAATAAAACTGTTTGAAGGCGGACACTGTATTCACCCAGGCTTTGTTGTGAAACCTGGCAGTGGATTAACACCGCGTACCTTTCCCGCTGCAGTGGCTTTAATTGAACATCCAGAACAAGGGTTTGTGCTTTTTGATACTGGCTACCATGAGCAGTTTTTTAATGTTACACGTTCTTTTCCTGAGCGTTTTTATGCTTGGGTGACTCCCTGTAAATTAAAACAGGGAGACTGCATCACAGAACAATTAAAAGCTGAAAATATTCAACTGAATAAGATAAACCACCTAGTATTATCACATTTTCATGCCGACCATATAGCAGCGGTCAGTGAGTTTAAAGCTGCAAGAATTCATTGCACACAAGCAGGACTTGATTCGATACAAAAATCAGGCCGTATTAATGGCGTGCGCAAAGGTTATTTAAAAAAATTATTACCGGCTGCGCTGTTACCACAATTGAAAATCCATGGTGATTTTCCGTTACCGATAACACAAATACTTGGGAAAATGGACCAAGTGTCGCCTGAGATATCATTAATGTGTCGTGACTTATTTAATGATCAGCGTTTATATTTAGTCGCATTGCCTGGACATGCTGCTGGACAGGTAGGGTTGTTGTGTAGGCTTGAGCAGCAGTGGGTGTTTTTATTAGCCGATGCCTGTTGGTTAATTGATAGCCTTGTTGAGAATGTAAACCAACATTGGATCGTTAATTTCCTGTGTGATGATATAAGTGAATATCGTCATACATTACAGCAACTCAGGCTTTGTTATCAACATTATCACCAAGAGATTGAGTTTGTGCCTTCGCATTGTGCAGAAACGATTGATAAGTTAAAAGCCAAAGGTTGGATGCAATGATTGCATTATTAAATGCCTTTTATAAAGCCAGATATCAGCGTTTTAATAACAGAGCACAATTACAACATTGGCAAGATAAACAAATAAAAAAGCACCTTGATTGGGTGTGTCAGCATTCCCCTTATTATGAGACTTTACAGGGGCAATCTTTAGATCAGTTTCCGATCATCAATAAGCAGATCATGATGAAGCATTTTGATCAGTTAAATACGCGTGGATTAAAACAACAACAATTATTTGAGATCGCTATTGAAGCTGAAAATAGCCGTCAATTTAAACAGTCAAATATTGATGATGTTACCGTGGGGCTTTCTTCCGGTACCTCTGGCCAGCGAGGATTGTTTTTAGCCAATTCACAGGAAAGGCAAATATGGGCGGGTAATATATTGGGTAAATTATTACCAAATCTACTCACAAAACATCGTATCGCCTTAGTTTTAAGAGCAAATAGCCCACTTTATAGCACCATTAATAAAGGCCCGATTCAGTTCTGTTATATTGATATTACACAGCCGATCGCAGTATGGATGAAACAGCTCGATCAATTTCAGCCCACTTTACTGATAGGCAGTGCACAAGCATTGCAACTTTGTGCGTTATTTACTGGTCAATACAGTGCGCCGCCAATTAAACCTACGCGAATTATCTCAGGGGCTGAAGTGCTTACCCCTGCCGATAAAGCAATGATTCAAGAGTCCTTTAAATGTCCGATACATGAAGTCTACCAGTGTACGGAGGGGTTTTTAGGGAGCACAGATCAATTCGGGCAGATGCGTTGGAATGAAGACATCGTGTTCATTGAAAAACATTGGTTAAATGAACAAAAAACGCATTACAGCCCAATCATTACTGACTTTCGTCGACGCACTCAACCGATTATTCGTTATCAACTCGATGATGTTATTAAAGTATCTGATAGTCAAAATAAACTTGGCAGCTTAAAAGAGCCTGCTTGCTTAAAGGGACCTGTTTACTTAAAGGATCATGGGCAATTAATAAATGGTTCTAAAACAGTTAGTGTATTTGAAACCATTGGTGCAATTGCAGGACGTTGTGGTGATTGTTTAATACTCAATAAGCAGGGTAAACAAGTACCGCTATTACCTGATTTAATCTATCGAGCTATCAGTTTAAAGCTAACACAACATTGCGATTATAGAATCTCACAAGTTGCTGACAACAAGATTGAAATCGCAGCAGAACTTTCTATGCAAGGACCCATACAGGCTGCGCTGGTGGGACTTTTTACACAGCAAGGTTTATCCTCTGTGGAATTCACTTTTGCGCTTAAACCGACTTGGAACACTGCCAACAAACAACGTCGAGTGGTTAATTTATGCGCATCCTGATCACTGGCGCAAGAGCTCCCGTTGCCATTGAATGGGCTCGTATACTAATGTCTCAAGGGCATAAAGTGTATATGACTGATTGTGCAAAATGTCCCTTAGGGCGGTTTTTAGTCGGAATTAAAGCTTATGCTAAAACGCTCTCTCCAAGAGAAAATCCTGAACAATATCAAAGGCAAGTCGTTGCATTAATTGACAAGTATCAAATTCAAATGTTGATCCCGACCTGTGAAGAGATCTTCTATCTGGCCCAGTTTAAGCATTTATTAGCGCACACAAATTGTTTGATCAGTGACGCTAATTTATTATTGAAATTACATAATAAGTTTGCTGTTTTCGAGATGTTATCGGGTTTAAGTGGCGTGCAGTTACCCAAGACTAAAAAGCTAACATCAACTGAGCAGATCGACCTTGAATGGGATAGTATTTTAAAACCCGTCTTTAGCCGATTTGGCGAACAAGTAATTCGTGATATAACAACCAGCGCGATACACAATCTTAATATCTCAGAGTCACGGCCCTGGGTACAACAACAAAAATTAACCGGCCAAGCACTTTGTAATTATGCTTTATTCGATAACGGAAAATTGATTGCTCATCAAGTCTACCGTCCTGCTTATTGTGTTAACGGTTCGGCGGCAACTTACTTTCAACCCGTCGTAAATCATGCCATCAACACCTTTATTAAATCCTTTGCGCAAAAGGTTTACTTTCATGGACAATTATCCTTTGATTTCATCGAACAAAATGGAGAGTATTTTGTGATTGAGTGCAATCCAAGAGCAACCAGTGGATTACATCTTATCGCACATGAACTGCGGTTTTTAGCTATTGAACATTTAAACATTGAAAAAGCAGTCATTCCAAAAGTAACTATTAACAATAATCCATCACAAGCACAATATATTGGTTTCACTATGTTGATTGCAGGTGGGGTTAGCACTTTATTCAGCACCCAAACTTGGCGAGATTTTTTTCAGGCTAAAAATGCGCTTAGTGATAAAACATATCCTCTACAACCTTGGGCTCAGATATTAAGCGGCGCTGAGCTAATAATAACAGCGTTTCGTAACAAACAATCCTTAGCGGCTGCAAGTACGGCAGGTATTGAATGGAATGGAGAGGTTTGAGTATGTCCAGCTTAAGCGATAAAAATATAACCAATAAGAAAGTAGGTGATAAAGAGGTAAACGAGAAAAAGACAGGCGAAAGTGAGAAAAGCGCAAATTATTCAACCGAAAATATAAATAAATTAACGGCTTCGCAGTGGCATCAAATCTATTTCAGCATGATGTTACAGGGGCATAAAATAGATCATTTACAGGCTGAATTTTATTGCTATCAACAGCAACAATTAACGATCCCTGCGACATTATCCATCTCTGGCAAACACCAACAGCAAGGAGCACCATTAAATAACAGTTATGTGGTGTCGCCATTAACCTTGATCACGGGTTATGCAAAAGATGAAATTCCTAAAGTACAATTTTCTGCACTACGCTGGTTAAGTTATAAGCTCATTAAGTTTGTTGAAAAACCATTACAACTAGCCGGTGTGGGAAGTGTTCAAACCTTAAATAACCAATGCTTATCAACGAATATGTATTCTGCACAATGGGCTAATATTGATTTAGCGGCATTACGTAAACAGGCTTTGCAGTCCAGTAACAAGCATGCCTTGTTATTACGATCTTTAAATCATCAACAGCATGCAGCTATTATCGAACGATGTGAAAAAGATGCTTGGTTAGCGATTGTTACACGACAAGTTTACTTACATATAGACTGGCAAGCGGTTGTTGCAGGCAAAGATCTTAAACATGATTTGAAATTATTAAAGCAGCCACAATGGCAATTTAAAAAATTGTTCTTAAAGTCAGATATAAAACGAGCAAAAGTACTCTATGACATGTTGTACTTACAAAAATACAGTGAGCATAATATACAATTTACTTTGTCTTATTTTATCAATGCGGTACAAGCTGGGCTGTTATCTCTTTATGGATTATTTTATCAAGAAAAGATGTTAGCAACCGTTGGCATGGTGATCATTGAGAATAATATGACTTGTCCGATATTAGGTTACGATACTCAGCAACCTCAGAAATTAGCACTGTATCGCCGAGCTTCGGCATTTACCATCGACTACGCTAAACGCCATGATTTACATTTTAATATGAGTTCTGGCGCTCCTGACTTTAAACGCAATCGAAGAGCTAAAGCATGTATTGAATATAGTTATGTGTATTGCCAACATTTAAGTAAACCCAAGCAATATACATGGAAAATATTTGCTTGGTTAACTCAACACTTTTATCGTGCAATACTTGAAAAGCAAGGGCTTTAAGCTCATTGATTATAGTTTTTCATCGTTTTTATAACCTAAACCATTCTCGGAGCACTACTTTAATAGTTAATACTGATTATAAAAGTGGTTACTTGTTAACCTCAGTGATGACTTAGATTGATTAAGTTTTCATGGCGCTTATTGAATTAACCAGTACCTTAATTAGTCAATATCAATCAAAAATAAAGCATTCAATAATCTAAATAGGATGCTTGAAAAATGCTAATTTAAATATATACCCATGCCACCTCAAGGTTGCGCCCCGTAGGGAAAGTCAACTTGCACCAATCTGCGTTGTTATAAAATCTCTATGTAGAATTATCTATACTTCAATTTTATGCCTAGCATCTCGGTACAATTTGCCTTGCTGACTTTGCATCTTGAGGTAGCATGGGTATAGTTTAATCAGTCAGGATAATAGGGCAGGATAATAGGGCAGGATAAATGGATATTAAATCAAAGATGCACAGTCAAAAGATTTATAGCTATGACGATCAAACATTGGCTGAACAACAATTACAGTGTTTAGAAGTTTTATATGATTTTAACCAAACAAGACCAAAAGAACAGGCGAAACGTAATGATTTGATGCAACAAATCTTTGCAGAGGTCGGTGATAATTGTTATATCGAGCCGCCGTTACACGCTAATTGGGGAATACATACGCACCTAGGTGACAATGTGTATGCCAATTTCAATTTAACCTTAGTCGATGATACTCATATTTATATCGGTGATGATGTCATGTTAGGGCCCAATGTTACCCTAGCAACGGCGGGGCATCCCATCGACCCAGATATTCGTAAACAGGCAACGCAGTTTAATATTCCAATTATTATTGGCTCGAATGTTTGGATTGGAGCTAATACGGTTGTTTTACCAGGTGTAACGATTGGTGAAAATACTGTTATTGGCGCAGGCAGCATAGTGACAAAAGATATACCTGCGAATGTTGTTGCCCTTGGAAGTCCATGTCGAGTGCTTAGAGAAATCAATGACCATGACAAAAAGTATTATTTTAAAAATCGCCGCTATGAATAAGGAAAATATGAATCACAGGCTTATTTTATCATTAAATAAACACACAAAAAAATGCCGCTAACTATGTAAGTTAACGGCATTTTAGGTGATGAACCTTTTCCTATCGTCAAAACTATAAGTTAAAACGATAAGTTAA
>NZ_JALAAC010000061.1:0-10621 GCF_037546855.1 Vibrio sp. 1-Bac 57
AATAAAAACACTATCTGATGATATACCCATGTTACTTAGACTTAAAAAAGGTATTGTTAACTTATCGACCTGAGCTGAGTGATATCGATCAAATACACCTTAAGCTAAATTTTGGACACAACTAACCCTATTCAATTCTATAAATGTTCGATAACGGAAAAGACGATAGTACTTCGCTTGCATCAAATGACGCCAGGTCGAAATAAGTTATTCACCACGCATGGCAATTAAAAAACGTTGACCTGCCAATGGAATTTAACCTCCGCATTTGCCTTTCATGCTGCCGATTAGTCTGATGTGAGGACTCCCACCCGTCATTTTCATACTGAATAGTTGAGCGTCCTACGCTTAGCAATAATTATTTTTTTGCTGCAGAGTAACTTGCTAGTTTATCGGAAGCGTCTAGCTAACTACACCTACTTTTTAAAATTCCATGGTAACAAGCTGTCTATATCAGGCTCTGGTTGGCATAACTCTTCAAGGCAAGCAATCACGCAATCAAATGGGATCAGATCATTGACTTTGGCCGTTTCAATTATACTGTAAAGTGTCGCACTGGCATGGGCCCCCTTTGCCGTTTGGCTAAATACGTTTGGCTAAATAACCAGTTCTTTCGCCCTATCACAAAGGGGTAGACTGCTCGCTCTGTTACGTCTTAGGGTGAAACACACATCGCGGTAACAATCTGAATTTGATGGGGAGATAAATCGCAGATAAGTGATACAGGGATCCGAGACTCCGCTAAAGGCGCAACACTCGATACAGGTGGTTGGTTAAAATAAGCGACGAAGGAACAAAACCAACTGTTAGTTGCCTACGCACAACACCAGCACTAACATTTGTGAGTATACAATAAAATTAAGGTAACTATTATGGATACTCGCATACAATTTAGGATTGATGAAGAAACTAAACGCTTAGCTCAATTAATGGCTGAAAGCCAAGGGCGCACATTAAGCGATGCATGCAGATAGCTACTGAAGGCTTAGCTGAAGAACAACGAAAAACAATGACCCATGATTTATGGTTAACAGAACCTGCTACACGAATGACCAAATCTCTGTATTCATTAGGATTTTTTTGTGCGGTAATTAGGACTTCTCTATCAACAACATTAAACTGAATGTGTAGTCCTTTTTGGTCAAAATACCCTCTCAATAAAGAGCTTAGATTTTGCAGTCCTTTAGTTCCTTTAATTGATCCTGGATAGAATTTTTGGTTAAGTAGAGTCCCATTAGATGCAATATAATGATCTAATTTTGCAACTGAATTGACTGCTGCTGTAGGGCCATTTGTATCAGCCCCTGCACAAGGAGAAACCCCATCAGCTAATGATTCGCGAGCTTTTCTTCCATCTAAAGACGGACCGATAAGATCGCCCAATAATACATTGATAGCAGCGGGGTATAACCCAGCATGAAAATTGCCTCCTCTAGGATTTGTATATTTTTCTACTTCTTCACAATAAATCAAAGCACCGACTCTTGCTAATTCATCAACTTCATCAATGTCATTTCCGAATTTAGGTGTTTTATTTTTTATAAGTAGTCTTATTTCTTCATGTTTTCTTTTATCACCTTCATTTTTTGCATCTTCACCAAAGTTTGTTGAAAGTGCTTCTTTTAAGTCTCTTAACGTAAGTTGATTAGTATCAAAGACAAGATATTTGATCGTTCCAAAAGCATCTCCTACATTTGCAACCCCAACACCTTGAGGACCAGAGAAGTTATAGTGTGCACCACCTTCTTGAAGCGATTTCCCTGTAGAAATACAGTCGTCAACCATGCAAGATAAAAAAGGTAAAGGCGCTCTTTCTGCATGTGCTAGATCGATAGCATTATCAGTACTTACAAGTTGGTAGACGAAGAATTCCATTTGTTTTCTATAAGCATCTATTATTTCTTCCATTGAAGAAAATTCAGTAAACTCTCCTGTTTCAGGGCCTATTCGCTTACCATTTGACATACCATTATCAACAACAATTTGAAGAAGTCTTGCTAGGTTAAAGAATGCAGAGTCATGCCATCCCTCTGTTTTTCCTAGGACTTGAGGTTCAACACAACCAATTATTGCGTAATCTCTGGCGTCTTTTAGAGTAAGCCCATTGTTTACAAGAGAAGGGATAATGACTTCATCATTATAGTAGGAAGGCATTCCCGTTCCGAGGCTACTAAGCTCGCAACTTCTTAGAAGAAGTTCATCCGGCGTTTTATTCCATATTCTCACTGAAAAAGAAGGGGCAGATAATCGTATATGCGCCGCGGCATCAATACACATATATGTAAGATCGTTAGTCGCATCTTTCCCATCTGTAGTCTGACCACCCACAATTATATTTTGAAATAAAGGATAGCCCCCAAAAGCTCTTGTGGAAATAGCATCTCTTACTTTATTGAGGTCGTTAAACTTTATCCAAATACAATCAATTAATTCTTGAGTTTTATTGATATCAAAATCTTTTAATTTAGTATCCATCTTATAATAAGGGTACATATATTGGTCAAATCTAGCTGGTGATATTGAATGACCATTTGATTCTATGCTGATAACCATATGAACAAACCAAAAAGATTGACAAGCTTCATAGAAGTTTGAAGCACCGTGTTCAGGTACTTTTTTACAATTTTTAGCAATAGCGAGCAGCTCTTCTTTACGCTCAGCATTTGTTTCTTTTTCTGCCATTTCATTTGCTAAATCAGCATACCTATTGGCATATTTTATAACTGCATTACAAGAGATAAGAATCGATTCCCAAAAAGGTAGTTGTTTCAGATACTCAGGAGAAGTTTTGTCAGCAGCTGTCATTGCATTTTTTACTTCTTCAATAACACCGCGATAACCTTTTTTCAGAATTTTTGGCTATGTTGTAGTTTAGTGTGGGTTATTGGCTGGAAAATTGGAATAGGCGGATTACTGGCAATGCCGTTCAAAATTTATCGTAAATATAAAAATGATGAGAATAGAGAGGTTATTCTCATCAAAAACATACTTATATTGATTAGAATACAGGAATGATTAGAATAAGCCCTTTATTCTAATCAAAAATAATGTCATTATGATTAGAATACAAAAGGTAACTAATATGAGCTTAAAATATAACTGGCAACATCCTAATTGGCCAAAATTTACATTTCAATCTAATGGTATTAACAAGATCATAAGTGAATATACTAAAATTTCTTCTAATCTTCAGGGGCAAGTTTCCCAACTTGATCAAAATAATAAATCTGAAGCCTATATCTACTTAATGGTTGAAGAAGCAATTAATACCAGTGAAATTGAGGGTGAAAACTTAAATCGTGAAGAAGTGCGTTCATCTGTTGCTCGTTATTTAGATCTAGAATTATCTCAACCTAAAGGTATCTTCCATAAAGAAAATGGTATTGCTTCATTGCTTATTGATGTTCGCAACAATTTTACCAATAATTTATCTAAAGAAATTGTTTGTAGTTGGCATAAACTACTTTTAACAGGACAAGAGGATTATTGCGCTAGAAGAAATATTAAAGTAGGCGATTATCGTAATGGACCAGTAGATATTGTTACTGGTAATGGTGATTATGAAGAAGTGGTTTTCGAAGGACCTCCAGGTGAAACAGTTGAAATTGAAATGGCTGCGTTTATTGATTGGTACAATGAAACATCTCCACTTAATGATAATAGCACATTCCTTCCCGGCCCTGTTCGCTCTGCAATTTCTCATATGTGGTTTACCTCAATACATCCTTTTGGTGATGGCAATGGACGTATAGCTCGTGCCATATCAGAACATGCACTATTTCAGGATTTTGAAATACCACCTTTATTTAGTATATCTACAACAATTAATGAAAATAGAGATGAATATTACAAAATGCTTGCCGAAAGTTCTCGTATTAACCCATCTGTAGATCTAACCAACTGGGTAAAATGGTTTTCTGAAACAACAAAAAATGCCCAAGTTGATGCTAAAAACAAAATTGATTTCATCTTAAAGAAATCTATCTTCTGGGATCATCACAAAGATACAAGCTTAAATAAACGTCAGAAAAAAATCACTAGTAAGTTCTTTGATTTTGGCGAGAAAGGTTTGATTGAAAGTGGGATAAGCCCTGATAAATACCAGTCTATAACTAACTGTTCATCAGCTACAGCTACGCGTGATTTAAAAGATCTTGTTCAAAAAGGTATATTAACTCCATCTCAATCTGGTGGACGTAGCTTGCGTTACCATATAAACCTTATTGAAGAAAAGCCTGTATTTAATATCTTTCCGAAAGGAAACGATAAAAAGTTAATAGAGATCAGTATCAGGAAATTATCAGAGGATATTCAGAGAAACATTAATTTTCATCAGTCTCCAAATAAGCAATTAAATAAACTTATTGATAAGTATAAAGTTTTTTCTGATGATAACCCTGAGCATCTAGAGAAATTAAATGAGCTATTATCACAACTTGATGATAGTGGATTTACACCATAAATTGATTGAGATCGCATGTTGCGACCCCAACTAATGTACACACTTTTGTAAACACAAAAAAAACAGTAACACCTATAAGATTAAGTATTTTCTGAAATTGATTTAATTATTTTTTTAGCTGAGCACTTTCTTGAATGGCTATGTTGTAGTTTAAAATTAAGATCATAAAGCCTCTTTTATCCACGTTTGATCTGAATACTCACCGTTATCTTCCATAAATCTAAACCAACTTAAATAATTCTCAACGTAGTCTGTTCCAATGCCATTAAACCTTTTCAACCAACCTTTCCAGCGTTTCATGTAATTATTCAAGGTTTGAATATGGTATACACCATCGATAACTAGTTGATTATCAAGTGGTATCAATCGCTTATGGTCAACATCTAGTTCCTTCGCAATACCTTTGTATGATAAATTACCATCCGTACAAAGCACTGAGCCTGATGATAATAGCGGTTTTAATTGGGCTTGAATATTTTCTTTTGTATTGCGCTCTAAAACCTTGTGCGATACAGCACCACTACGATCAAGCGCAATAAAGATAGGGACTTGTTTGATTCGTCCACCACCACGTTTGCGTGATTTACGGTCAATAACTCTCTTACCTTTAAAAGATTCCGGTAAGAATGTTTCATCGGCTTCAATAACTCCTGTAAGTTCTGATGGATTGAAGCTGGCAGGGGCTTTGATAAACATATGTCGCCAGCGAAATGACGTTCTAAGCGTTATGTCTAAGGCTTTAGCAGACTTCCTCAAGGATACTCCTTCCCACATTAGTTTCGTGTACTCAATCCATTTCTCCGATTTTTTCATGCGATAAAGAGGTGAATCAGCAAGTGCATTAAAAGTTTTGTTGCATGATTTACATTTAAACCGTTGAATTCCTTGCCTTGTCATCCCCCAACGATTTAATTGATGAGAATTACAATGAAGACAGTGAGATATTGTTTCTTCATGATCGGCAATAGCTTGACCTACCTGATTGCTAGCTATATTTGATTCGACTTCATGGCGAAGTTTTTTAAGCTGGGCGTAGTTTAGATTTTTGACGTCCTCCCCCACCTCACTTCGTGTCTGAGCAAGCTCAGAAAAGGAGGGGGATTCCTGTTAGTCACCCAACAAGTGTTCCTGCTTCAACATGCTTTCACTAGACAAGAATTACACGCGTGAGCGTGTTCTTCTTATCCCCGATCCAGTCACTCCACAGGCTAAGACGGCAAGCCCTGCCGCTTTAATATTGATCGCTGCATTTACGTCCCTGTCATGGACTGCCCCGCAAACGGGGCACGTCCAATGACGGGCATTTAATGGCAACTTCTTATGATTAAAATCACAGCCAGTAGTTGAGCAAGCTTTTGAGCTTGGCAACCACTGATCAATTTCAATCACTGAACGACCAAGCCAATCGCCTTTGTACACAAGCTGACGAGTGAACTCGCCCCAGCTTGCGTCGGCGATATGCTTGGCTAACTTACGATTCTTGACCATGTTCTTCACAGCTAAACTCTCTACACAAATGACTTGGTTTTCGTTAACTAATTGTGTCGATAGTTGATGCAGATTGTCGGTACGACAATCTGCAATCTTAGCGTGAAGTCTGGCAATTTTAAGCCTGAACTTTTCACGGTTCATTGAACCTTTTTTCTTCTTAGCATACTTGCGTTGCAAGTATGCTAATTTAACTTGGTACTTTAATGTGTACCTAGGATTGTCATACTTGTTACCATCGCTATCTATTAGCAAATGGGTTAACCCAAGGTCAAAGCCCGTCAGCTTCGCTGAGATGGGCTTAAACTTGGGTTCAAACTCACAAAGCAATGAGACAAAATAGCGACCAGCACAATCTTTGGAAATTGTGATAGAGGTCGGGGCGCTTGGCAGCGCCCTTGACCACACAACATTCAAAGGCTCTTTGCTTTTCGCTATGTACAACTCATCTTCTTTTAAGCGAAACGCCGCTTTCGTCAGTCTAAAAGACTGGCGGCGGTTTCGCTTTTTAAACTGTGGGTACTGAGCACGACCCTCAAAGAAGTTCTTAAAGCCTTGCGCTTGGTCGCGCAGGGCTTGTTGGAACAAGACGCTAGAGATTTCTTCCAGAAATGGAAATTCTTCTTTAAGTATCACAAGCCGTTTCTCGGCTTGTGATTGTGAAATACTTTCACCGTCGTCTTTGTAAGCTTTGTTTCGCCAAGCTAACGTGTTATTCCACACAAACCGTTTACACCCGAAAGACTTTGCTAAAAGCAAAGCCTGCTCGGGTGTTGGGTAGAAACGGAATTTGTATGCTTTACGTGCCACGTTAGCTTCATCCTAAAATTAAATAGTTGGATTGAGGTTAGGCTTATTTTTTATCAATTTCAATAGGGTTTCCTTAACGAAAACCCTTGTGCACCAATGAGTTTAATCATACTATACAAAAATAATTTACATTATTTTCAAAAGCAAGATTGCTTCGCAATCCGCGCTTATATCCCCGACATAAATGACGGGGCTTTACGCGCTAAACTGGTAACGTTATGTAGTATATTTTGAAACTGCTTGGAAGCCATGTTGCACCTACCGTTATTAGGTTTCAGTACATTAAGTATAGTTTACCCACACCGAAAGACAACATAGCCCTATTTGCAGCGTTACCAAAACGTCAGCCTATGGGCGATCTTACGGATTTAATGCCTTGGAATGTTGATATTAGCGAAGCTAAGTGACTTTGGCCTTACTAAAGAGGTTGGTAATCAGTTTCTTTGAGAGCTTTTAACCGTAGGTTTATACAACTGCTCACTTTATCTTTGTGTTCATCTTTCATATAACTAGCGTTAATGGTATCTAGAATGATGGAAGCATTCTTGTTGGTTACATTATGGAGTAGTTTTAATGCCATTTTATCGCTAATACCGATTGCCTTGGCAAATAAGATAAAGTCATACCCTATGTAGGTGCCATATTGTGTGTTAAAGCCCGGCGCTAAATCTGTTTCATTTTCCTCTAGCGCTAACAGCGGTAAAGCGAGTGGATCGCCTTCGAAGTATGGAATGGTTGATACATAGTCATAAACAGGTGCTAAGCTATCAGGAGCAATTTTAGGCACGAGTATACCAAAATTACGCAAGTGCAGGTCATTGTTCCCAAGCACATAAGCGTAAACGACCCGCAAAAAAAGGTCTTGTTTGAACTTTAGGCTTGAGTCAATATTCTTGATTAAAAATTTGCATGCTTGTTCGTAACTCACTTTTGAAACATCGTCGATTTTTCCATATTTGTTAACAACGTTCATAGAGCCGTCTAGCTGTTCTTGGTGGATTTTTTCTAACTCGCTCACTCTGTCATAGCGTTTAATAATAAAAGCGTACTCTACAGGATCTTCATCTTTCTCCTTTGAAAATGCCACAAGACCGAATGGGGGTACATCAAACCCTAACTTTTGCATTACAAGCATTATTGCGTGCTCATTCTCTGCAAGCATTGGGAATTGCTCTGGAGATGGTTTTAGGATGTAAGTAGCACTATTTTTTACAATATCAAACTGGTCATTTATGATGCACAGCGATAATTTTGGTTGGTAGCCAGAGATGCTCATGCCTTTTTGGTTAATTGGCTCAACTTCAAAAAATCTGCTTCTAGTGAAAGGTAGTGTAGTGTTTATCCTGGTATTTCCTGTCAGGTATTTAACTCCTTTTCTGGTATATCCTTCAGCGAGCTCTTTTTTTCCTTTAAGTGGCTCTAGCGTAATTAGGCATCTATCTAAATTCATAGGTTTCTCTTAAGTATTTAGCGTCATGTATATCTTGAGTTACGAACTACTCGAGCACCGACTCGACTGTAATTGCGCCTAGGAGATCAGTTCCATTTGCGATTAAAAATCCGAATGTATCCCTTTCATCAATCCTTTGTATTTCAGAATATCTTTTCTTTAGCCAGCCTTCAGGCGTTAGGCTTTTGAAATACGGGTGCAACTCTTTGCTTTCATGGACGAGAGCAGAGGTAGGAATACTTAGCGATAGAGGTTTGCCTTTGTAGTTTTCATCGTAAGTGAAAACGTATTTATCGTCTTTTTCTTCGAGTGTCCCAGCCAGAACGCCAAACATAAAAACATTTACTTTTCTGCCCATGAGTTTATCCCTAGTTCTTTTAGCACAATGATAACGCTTGAAAAACGGGCGCTCGAAGGGTCAGAAAATATACGTTTGAGTGTTGAATATGAAAGGCTGGTTTGAAGCTCCAAGTCCTCCATTGAAATTCCAATTTCCTTTCGTTTATATTTCATCAGTTTTGCTAGTTCATTCATGTCATTGAGATCAACACCATCACTTGGGTTAGTGGCTTTTGATTCTAAGTCATCGACTGTTTCAACAAGCGACTTGTGTAGTTCATCAATTTCATGTCGAATTTTTAGCATTGAATCAGTGTTCATAAATGACCTTTTATTATTATATAGTTAAATATTAGCTTAAATATGACATCACTCAAATAAAAAGATTCAAATAAGATTGTTTTTTATTGAATACTAAATTTTTATTTCATTTTTGGTTGGAATAATCATTATCTGCTTTATGTTTGAAATTTTTTAGAGATCATTTTAAAATTGGTTAAATTTGAAAGGTAATTGGAGTTTTTCTCCTTCTGTTCTTATGCTTATGCGTTTGAATTAGAACTGTTGTGACTAAGTGATTTTGGCCACTAATTTAGAGTGAAATAAACCATATTTCCTATCTCGCTTTGTGATGTGATGGACGCCCCACCCTAATGGCGTTATATGCGACATACTTAAAGCATATCATTTTACCAAAGGAGCATCGCATGAATATTAAAGTGGTTGGTATTGATTTAGCAAAACATTATTTTCAGGTCTGTGTTCTTACTGACGAAAACAAGATACATTCCAATAAAAAAGTAACCAGAGCTCGCCTTTTAGATGTTGTACGTCAATTCCCTGAAGGTACATTAATCGCTATGGAGGCATGTGGTAGTTCAAACTACTGGGCTCGTACCTTTGCTAAAATGGGATTTGAAATAAAACTTATTCCTCCTCAACATGTTAAACCATTCGTAGGCCATCAAAAAAATGATGCTAATGATGCTCGAGCTATATGTGAATCAGCATTTAGACCCGGTGTTCATGGGGTTCCAACTAAAACAATTGAACTACAAGATATCAAATCAATAAGGTGTATCAGGCAACGAAGAGTAGAGCAACGATTAGCAGCTGCAAATCAACTGAAAGGTTTAGCTAGTGAGTATGGTGTCATCTTTCAGAAATTAACACTCTTACCAATGAAATAAAGTCATTATCTTTAGATCTTGAAGCGCTTTGCAAACAACAACCACGTTATCAAGCTTTACTAGCGATCCCCGGTTTTGGACCAATTGTAACAGCTGCATTTTTAAGCCAAGTTGGTTCAGGAAAACAGTTCTCGAATGGAAGGCAATTATCAGCATGGTGCGGTCTAGTTCCTAGGCAGTTTAGTTCAGGTGGTAAGACTAAACTTGGAAAGATAACCAAAAATGGTAATAACGAACTCAGAGCTTTACTCATTCATGGAGCAAGATCTGTCTCTAAATATACGCCTGAACGAACAGATGCATTAAGTCGGTGGTTCAATGCGCTTGCATTAAGAAGTGGTAAAACAAAAGCAATTGTTGCCCTAGCGAATAAGTTAACGCGTATTGCCTGGGCAATTGTGACTACAAATGATGAATTTAAAGCGAGTTGTGCATTTAAAACAGCATAATGGATCAATAAAAATATAAAGTAAGAAAAGTTTACACCCTAGTTTAAGTTTGCAATGCTTGATGAAAAACGGTCCACCGTTCCTGTAAAAACCTGCTTTGGGGCTTGGCATTTAAAATGTCGACTTTGTGATTAGGAGACAGGATTCGGATTACATCATGGCGCAGGTTATTGATAACCTACCAAGACGTCGGATATATGACAGCAGACTGTTACCCTCATCAAAACTTGCAATAAACGGGGCGTCCATATATGCCCCATAGCAATTTAGAAACCTTATAAAATTGTGGCTAATATTACTTAGCCACAACAAAGTGACCTTCAGATACATTCATGTATTCCTAAATTCACATAAATAAGTTCAATTTCTAATATTTCCGACATTCCGCACCCATTTCAGGAATAAACCTTCGCGTTTTCAACAATAAATTTTT
>NZ_JALAAC010000062.1:0-10583 GCF_037546855.1 Vibrio sp. 1-Bac 57
TTTAGTTACTTGCTCTACACCATTAATATAAATAGTTAAAGAACCATATGTTCCTGAATCTGCCGCATCTGCATCATATACTGTGACGATATGGCTCCAAGAATCTGTTGCTAATGGTGATGATGTAACGGCCTCTGTGGATTGATTTTCTCCATCGATAACACCACCATATATTTTAAACTTAACGACACCCTCATCGTCATCAGAGCTTTCTATGTAAGTTTTGAATCCTAAATAGTTACTGGTATTAGCGTAATCAATTAAAGATACATCGCTCGCAATCTCACGGCTTGAAAGATTTATAACCGCTTCTAAAGTAAATGAGCCTGTAATTTGATCTGCACCAGAGCCTTCTGTGCTTGTGTAAGATAAATATGCATAAGGTTCTGAGCTTTCTTCTTCAAAAACTGAACTACCTTGAGCAAGATTTAGCGCCATATTTTCAGCTGAAGTTGCACCTGCTGTGTTTGATATTACATTTGTATCATTACCTGACCCTTTAAGTGGAGTGGTTGCTGAACCGCTGTTAGCATATGATCCTGACGTAAAACTAAATTCATCCAGTGCAGTAGGGAAATCTCCTGCTTCCTCTTCATTCTCTTCATCTGCTTCAGACCCTGCAATAACCGCTTGTAATCCACTATAAACATCGCCATCACCATCAAGTGATTCGCCAACGATATAACCTGATTCGAAGTCATCTTCAAAGACGGTCGTTACCATGGCTGTATCAGAATAAATTACAATATTGTCAACAATTGAGGTTTTAGCTGCTACTTTAGTATTTGACCCAAGTTTAACGCCGAAGTAGGCAACACCCGATGCAGTAGTATTGTTATAATCACCCGTATAAATCTCTGTATTATTTAAAGATAGGGCGTACTGATTCGTTGTCGCATCCCAAGTTATTTTGAAATTGTTTGTATCACCTAATGTGTGCTTCACTGTTAATGTGTTAGAAGCCGAACCTGCAACTCTCGTCACAATTCTGCCATCAGACTTTAAAATTACGTCAGCAACCATGTTTGATGTGGAATTAGTCGAGTCATATAGACCAATTGAGAAGTCTTGATCTTGACCCGTTGGATAAATCACATCAATACTTATAGCGCCACTAGTAAGTTCATTGGTAAGATTATCAACAATGCTATATTTCAAGAAACCCGCACCATCATCTGAAATACTTAGTGTATCTGTAATTGCTGCATAAAGGTTTGCCCCACTTTCACCATTACCTTCATTACCTTCACTAGCTTCGCCATTATCAGCAATAGTAGAGCCTTTGAACTTTAGATCTTCACCACAACCAAAAACTAAAGCTGCACTTAAGGTAACGGCTGCTATTTTAGATAATTTGAGTTTTTTTCCATTTTTATTGATGTTCATATTTAATCCTTTAAATCATTTAATATTATTTTTAACCTGCTTATTGTTCGATAATTAGACTAGAGGGGCAATTTTTCCTTATTGATAAAATGATCTCGCTCTCATTAGTCGCTTTTTATCAGCGGTAAAGTCGATCTATACAGCATTTCTCATTCTCTATTTGTATGTTTAATAGGGTGGGTTTTAGGCATTTTAAATTGTTAATAATTTTTTAAGTTAGTTTTTATAACTAATTATTTCAAAAAAACTTTACGAATTATTTTATTTTTATTGTTTATATTCATTTGCTTATGAGTATATTTTTTATTTTCATTCAAATAAATAGAAAAATTGAGCTATTTTCCCTTTATTCATCATTTATCGTTTTGTATTAATAATTGTTCGGGTGAATGGAGTTAAAGGTGGGGTAATAGATATCAGTAATTATTTTAGTTATCGGTTATCGACTATCGGTTATGGATGAGGCTGATGGTGCTCAGCTATATTGATAAAAGTTATGTTTAAAAAAGTAAAAATGAATAAGAATTCAACTGAACATTACTTAATCTCTATCTTCATTTTTTCTCTAACTTCTAATATTTTTAACTGGTTACACAATTCAGCCCGACATACGTGGTTAAGCCCTTTTTAAAGCCGAATAGTTTTTAGTGAGATAGTGCGAATATTTAAAGTGCTAGATAGCTGCTATCAATAGAGATTGGGGGCATATTCTTGAGGTGTGTGTTGAGGTATGTATTAAGGTGTAACATTAATGAATGATAATAAAACGGTATCGATTAAAATAAAATTGTATAGATACCGTTTTAATTTATAAGTTTTTTAACTCATGCCTATGAAGTATAACCATGAACTATGTGTTTAACGCATGGTAACGAATTCTTCTGAGCCAGTAGGGTGTATTGCAACGACACTATCAAAATCTGCTTTAGTCGCGCCCATCTTCATTGCAACAGAAAAGCCTTGTATCATTTCATCAACCGCAAAACCGATGCCGTGTAAGCCAACAACAACTTCATTTTCTCCTGCGCAAACTAGTTTCATTTTACAAGGTTGACGATGTTGAGTGACGGCTGTGTACATAGCAGTAAAGCCTGACTGGTAAACTTTCACATTTTTCTGGCCATATTGTTCAATGGCTTGTTGCTCGGTTAGCCCAATAGTACCAATCGGTGGATGACTAAATACCACTGTTGGAATTAAATCATAATCCATTTTTGCTTCGGGTTTGTTGTTAAATAAACGCTCGGATAATTGACGCCCAGCTTTTACTGCAACAGGTGTTAATTCAACGCCGCCTTCCATGATATCTCCGACACAGTAAATGCCAGGAATATTAGTTTCTTGGTATTGGTCAACTTTAATGTATCCAGCAGCATTAGTTTCAACGCCAGTTACTTCAAGGTTAAGCGTGTCAGTAGCAGGGTGTCGACCAATCGCCCAAATTAAAGTATCTACATTGTGGCTTTGACCATTTTCTAGTTCAAGTGTCAGGCTACCATCTGCTTCTTTGGTGATCTGTTTTGGCGTAGAGTGGGTATGTAATGTAGGGCCTTCAGCTGCCATTACTTCAACTAAGGTATCAACAATAAGCGGATCAAAACTGCGTAATGGTGATTCTTTACGTACAAAAAGGTGTGTTTCTGTGCCTAATGCACTTAATACACCAGCTATTTCAACGGCAATGTAACCTGCACCAACAACGGCTACGCGTTTAGGTTGTTCGGTAATATCAAAAAAGCCATTAGAATCAATACCTAGCTCAGCACCTGGTACATTAGGAATGCTAGGACGGCCACCAGTTGCAATAGTAATATGTTTGGCAGTAATTTTTTCACCATTAACTTCAACGGTGTTTTTATCTACAAAAGTAGCAAAGCCTTTAATGACTTCTATTTTATTATTACCTAATACACGGTCATAAGACTCATGGATACGACCAATATAAGCTTGACGATTTTCAACCATTTTAGCCCAATTAAAGCCTTTTACATCAAGATCAAAGCCGTAATCAGCAGAATATAAGTTAATGGCTTCAGCGACTTGTGCGCCATGCCACATGACTTTTTTCGGTACACAACCAACATTGACACAGGTGCCACCTAAATCTTTAGCTTCAATTATCGCTACTTTTGCACCATACATTGAAGCGCGATTAGCTGAAGCAATACCGCCACTGCCGCCACCGATACAGATGTAATCAAAATCGAATTGTTTGTTGCTCATGGAGTACCTCATTAATTGTTCAGGAGTAATATGGTTAGGTAGTAAGACTTATTTTATTACCTTTTTATGAATAGTAAGTTACAGCATTGCAGCAAAAAACTATACCGCTTGTATTGAATTTTGCGTTTTATTACTTGAATTCAAGAAGCAAACTTTTGTATCTTCAACGTGTATTGCTAGTCCTGATGGTAAATTACTTTTGACTTAAAAAGAAAAATAACCACGAATCACTGTGCTTGATGAAGAATATGAAGAGAGAATGTTATTTGAACCTAAGAAAAATGAGTTTATGATTTTCATTTTTTAGCGTTAACTTCTTTCCCTTCGTGACTTCGTGGTTAAATTACTTTTTACCTCAATTTTTTTGTTCTTTATAACTTACTTATTAACTTGCTTATTAAATTCTTTGTTAAATTGATGGTAAATTGCTTTAATTTAAAAATTAACCCTCAGTAACTGTTTGATAAGCCCATGTTAGCCAAGGGGTTAAAGCTGCTAAATCGCTTTGCTCGACGGTGCTACCACACCAGATACGTAACCCACTTGGTGCATCTTTATAAGCCCCAATATCAAAAGCAACTTCTTGGTCGGCAAGTAACTTAATAAACTGTTTCAACTGCTTATCAGATAAATCTACCGAGAAACAGACACTAGTATTAGAGCGAATGCTCTCTTTTTCTGCTAAAAAATGAATCCATTCATGGGTCGCTACAAATTCACTTAATACGGCTAAATTCGCTTGAGACTTTTTAATGCAAGCATCAACACCACCAATCGATTTAACCCAGTTTAATGCATCTTGATAATCTGCTACGCATAACATGGATGGAGTATTAATGGTCGCGCCTGTGAAGATGCCATCAATTAACTTTCCACCTGCTGTCATTCTAAATATCTTAGGTAATGGCCAACTCGGAGTGTAACTTTCTAAACGTTCAACAGCACGAGGGCTTAAAATAATTACACCATGAGCTCCTTCACCGCCTAATACTTTTTGCCAGCTAAAGGTCGTTACATCTAATTTTTCCCAGGGCATTTCCATTGCAAATACAGCAGAAGTTGCATCACATATAGTTAAACCTTCTCGTGCATCGCTAATAAAGTCTGCATTATCAACCTTGACACCTGAAGTGGTGCCGTTCCAAGTAAAGATGCAATCATTTTCAGCTTTCACTTGGCTTAAATCAGGCAACTGTCCGTAATCTGCTTTAATTTCATTTACGTTTTCTAGCTTTAGTTGTTTAGTGATATCTGCATACCAACCTTGTCCAAAAGACTCCCAGTAACAAATGTCCACTGCTCGAGGACCTAGCATCGACCACATGATCATTTCCATTGCACCAGTGTCTGATGCTGGCACAATCCCTACACGATAGCCTGCTGGTAAGTTTAATAGCTCAGCAGTATCGGTGATCACTTGCTGTAAGGCCTTTTTTCCAATATCGGAGCGATGTGAGCGGCCTAGTGTTGACTGGTCTAATTTCCCTAGGTCATATCCTGGTCTTTTAGCGCAAGGCCCTGAAGAGAAGTTAGGAGTGACGGGTTTAATCAGTGGTTTGGTGCTCATGTCGTTAGGTCCTTTTAAAGAAAATATCTTGAAGGCTATAAAAAGTAATGCTATTTGTTGAAGCTGTACAGTATTATTTTCGTTAATGTTTATTTAATGACCGCTGAAGTGAAATAATAAGGTAGGTGCTTATGCGCTGTTTGATGAAGGCTTGGCATGATAATGAATACGCAATAAAAAGTGGCAATAAAAAACTAGTTGATAAAGCAAACTGGTAATCAAGATCAAGCCCAAGATCTATTACAAGATACCTTCATCAAAGCCCTGCAACACAAACAAGTATTTTGTACTATTGACGATGCAAAAAGCTGGCTATAAAAACGGTGTTGCAACTGCTGAAGTATTAGAAAAAATAGCGACCGCGATGGGCGTTGCGATTAAAGTATAAAAATCATGTGTTTACAAGAAATTATGGAAGCGGGAGTGATCACTACACCTGCTATTTCCATTGATGGTAAGTTAGTACATTCTGGTTCTGTTCCTGATCAGAACACGACGGCAGCTTTTTTGAGTTAAATTAATAGCAACGCTTGTTATGTTGATTGCTTTAAAGGTTAAGTATTTTAATTATTGATTGTTTTACAGTCAGTTGGTTGATATTCATGAAAAATTACTTTACTTTAAAATTTGCTTAGGTATTATCCGTCTCGTCTGCAGGGGTGTAGTTCCAACGGCAGAACGACGGATTCCAAATCCGTATGTTGGGAGTTCGAATCTCTCCACCCCTGCCACATTTTAAAGCCTCGACTTATGTTGAACTGACCCCCAATAGTTGGACATTTTAGTTAGGCGGCTTGTAAGGCCTGGATTCGATACTCTATCGGAGTCAGGCCTTTTAATTTGACCTTTATCCTTTTTTTATTGTAATACTCGATATATTCGTCGAGCTTTTCTATCAGTTCATCGGCATCTTTGAAGTTTTGCCTATGATACATTTCTGTTTTTAATAATCCAAAAAAGTTTTCAGCTACTGCATTATCTAAGCAATTCCCTTTTCTGGACATACTTTGTGTAAGCCCACAATCTGCAAGCTGTTTTTGGTATGCTTTGTGCCGATACTGCCAGCCTTGATCGCTATGTACGATGGGTTTTGAGTTCTTGCTCAAATTATCGAGAGCATCTTTCAACATATCTGTGACTAATGGTAAACGAGCATTTTTAGCGATCTTATAAGCAATTACTTCTTGGGTAAATAGGTCAACAACTGGTGACAAATAGACTCTCTGATCTTTAACCTTAAATTCAGTTACATCGGTTACCCATTTTTCATCTGGTCTTGTTGCTTTAAAGTCTCGCTTAAGAACATTAGGTGCTGTTTTCCCTACACCTCCCTTATAAGAGCTGTATTTTTTGGGTCTTACTGTCGATTTTAAGTTTAATTGCGCCATCAGTCTTTGTACCGTCTTATGGTTTAGCATAACTCCTTGCCTTCTAAGCGCTAGGTGAATACGACGATAGCCATAACGGCCTTTATGCTCATGGTAAATCGTCTTAATAAGATCTAATTCAAGACTATAAGCATCCATTTTTTTGCCTGCGTTAACTTGATAATAAAACACACTCTTTGCTAAGTGAGTGGCTTGAAGGAGGTGCTTCAAAGCATGCTTATCTTTGAGAGCTAAAACAACTAACGCTTTTTCTTTATTTGACGGCGTTTTGTCTGTTCCAGCTCTTCTAACTTTTTTAAAACAGCATTCTCTGCTCGTAGATAAGCAAGCTCTTCTTTTAGTTCTTCAAGTGTCATTTCATTATTTGGCTTTGCAGGAGTATTTGGTTGTGGTTTCATAGGAGGTCTCCCGAGTGAGGAACATTCAAGTCCTCTAAGCCCTGCCTCATTATATGTTTTTAGCCATACAGAAAGAGAGCCGGGTGAAGACAAATTTAATACAGCACTAGTGTGAGTGAGCGACCAGTCATTTGTCCACATTAATTTTAATGCTTGAAGTTTTGTTTTTGCATTACAACCATGAGAAGTAGGTAAGAATGCGTTTGTCCCATGAATTGCGAAAACCGAAGTCCAATATCGAATCTGTCGAGAGGATATTGTAAATTCATTTGCTAGTTTCCTAGATGACTTACCACCTAGGCATTCTTTTGCGATGATGAGTTTTAACTCACGACTATATTTGGACATAAAAAAAGACCCTCAGTAATTGGTTGTCCAACTATTGGGGGTCAGTTCATGTCGGGGCTTTTTCATTTCTAGTTTTGCTATTTCTTTTGTTACTCATTTAATAAACATGTTCCCCTAAAAAGCGAAGCTATAAGAAACAGTAAAGATCGTTGCGCTATAATTACTTGATTTATATTCAGATGGAATATCAAATAGATTTGAAGCATCATTGACTTGCACCTGCATTACTTCTGCTTTTAATGCACTCAAAGGGGTAAAGTGGTAAGAGGTGCCTAGTGCGATTGAAAACTGATCATAGCCTTGATAAAAGTCCGCTAAAATATGTTGCGATGTATTAATCTGCTGCGTTTGCATGTTGCTAAAAATGCCATTAGGTATCTGATTATTATCTATTTTTGTGTAGGTATTTAAGGTGTCATTTTCGGTTTTTATTTGAGAATAAAATAGGTAAGGGGTCCACTTATTGATTTTTTTTCGTAATGATATGTATCCAGAGAGAGTATTAAGACCAATATCAAGATCATTATTTTTTCTTAATATTATCTCAGTGGCTAATCTAAAATCATTACCTAGGTGTATATCGGCCCCTAAATTAAAAATAAACATATCATAGCTACTTACCGCAACTGCGCCATCATTGGGATCATTATTATAAAATCCGATATCAGGTGTTATCGCTTTGTATCCAACTTCCTTAAGCCATAGGCTAGCACCATCATTTTTGATAGTGGCCATATGCAATCCCGCTAGGTAAGTGTTTTCTGTTGTCTTATAGGTAATCGATGTACCGATCAGATCCATTGTTACTTTATTATAAGTTGCACCTGTGGAGTATGAGTTATCAAGGTCATCACCAATATAATATCGCCACTTATGTTTTGCTCTACCTGCATAGGCATCAATAATAAGCTCACTATTAGCAAATGCATAAGTATTGCTAATTGAAGCTCCTAATACGTTATAAACAGGTGATTTTGAATCAAATTCGGCAGGTAGACGAGCATAATCATAGGTGACGCCCACGTCTCGATTTACGGAATTAAGATAACCTGGAATAGGTAACATGCCTAAATTAATCACCCATTCATTGTTAGGGCGATAAGATAAAAAAGCCCATGTCAGGGCTGGAGCAATACCTTTTTCCTGTGATCTATCTGCTGCTAATTTAGCTTGCATTGTTGCAGTCAATTTAGGTGAAAATTGTATGTCTAGTTGCCCCGCAAGAAGGCTATCTCGTGAAAATATCCCTTCATTATCAATATATTGCATATATGAATAAGGTTTATCTGATATTGCATAACCTACTGTCCCAAAAGCTGAGAATGTATAATTAATTGCTGCACTGGCATTGCCATGAAACAAGATTGCAATACTGATTGCTAATAGTATTTTTATCAACAAAATCCACTCCAATTGGATGTATAATTTAAGTCCGTTTTATTACTTCAAATATGCTTTAACTTTTCGTTTTCATTATCTGTTCTAGTTATCTGTTTTGATTTTTAGTTTTCTGAACGCATTCATTGC
The DNA here is from genome assembly GCF_037546855.1 of Vibrio sp. 1-Bac 57. NCBI lineage: Bacteria > Pseudomonadati > Pseudomonadota > Gammaproteobacteria > Vibrionales > Vibrionaceae > Vibrio > Vibrio sp. 1-Bac 57. The sequence goes on from NZ_JALAAC010000062.1 coordinate 8,838, forward strand.
CGCATTGAGTCGCGACTGTTGATTTTTTGATTAACACTTAGAATTTTTTCAATAGTTTAAATGAGTTAGCTCTCAATATCACTGTTTACTAATGATTTTTATATCCTTAGGAAGTGTGAGTAGGTTGGTATCGATATAACCAATTGCGCCGGGAGTCTCGATAATAAAATCAAGTGCTGAGGTGACCGATAAGAACTCTTTCGGAGGCGTTCCTTTACCAATGAAGCGTCTTACTGTCCAATAAGCTGCGTATTTATCTTCATCTTGGGATAAATATTTTTGTAAAAAACGTGCTCTTAATGGATTTGATGGATCTTGGTTAATAGGAATGACCGAAATACCATTGATTTCAATTATTTTACCCGTATAAAGTCGACTGATAATACGCGCATCAAGATCTGTAATATCCGTTTGATAGGAAGTAATCATGACAACTTCTGCCTTAACGGAGATAGATATCACAAAGGTTAATAGCAGGGAGATAAGTGTGAAGTGTTTATTTTTCATACATTCTCCCTAAAAAGCAAAACTATAAGAAATTGAAAACACAGTCGCACTATAATCCTGGGAGGCATTGCCTGAAGGAATATCGAAAAGACTAGAGGATTTATTGACTTGTACCATCATTATTTCAGCTTTCAATATATTAACAGGCGTAAACTGATATGACGTCCCTATCGCAATAGAAAACTGGTCAAAAGCTTCAAAGGTATCAGCAATAACGTGTTGTAAAGCGTTAATATTGTTAGAGAAAGGTATAAATTCAGGTACTTGGTTATTATTAATTTGGGAATGTTTTTTCAAATCTGCACTGTTTGTTTTGATTTGAGAATAGAAAATATAAGGCGTCCAGTTATTAATTTTTTTCTTTAATGACACATAGCCTGAGATGCTATTAAGCCCTGTTTCTAAGTCATCTGAATTCCTCACTGCCAATTCCGAGGCTAATCTAACACCATCACCAAGGTAGATATCTGCACCAATATTGGCGATATATAAATCAAAACTGTCGACTGTTAAAGTGCCGCTACCTTCATCTGTATTATAATAACCAGAACCTAGAATAGCATCAGAATAACCTACATTTGCATCCCATGAATTGCCATTTCTTTTCTTTATTCTTGCTCTGTGTAAACCTGCTAAATAGACATTGTCGGTGGTTTTGTAAGTGATTGATGCACCTATTACTTCAACATCTACTTTATAATAATCAGCTCCTTGATTGATGCTGTTTTCAATACTCTCTCCGATATAATATCGATAACTCGCTTTAGTTTTACCTGCGTAGGCATCAACAATAATTTCACTATCGGTAAGAGTGAAAGTTTTATTAATTGAAGCCCCTATAAAGTTATAAACAGGAGATACTGAATCAAATTCGCTAGGGAGGCGAGCATAGTCATAGGAAATACCTAGATCTCTATTTACCGAGTTTAAGTAGCCAGGGATCTGTAGTTTTCCTAATCGAATTAGCCAGTCATTGTTTGGTCGATAAGATAAAAAAGCCCATGTAATACTTGGCTCAACACCATTTTCTTGTGAGTTATCTGCTGCTAATTTTGCTTGTATTGTTGCACTAAATTTAGGATTAAATTTAATGTCTAGTTGTCCCGCAATCAAACTGTCCTTAGCAAAGGAACCTTCATTATCTATATGTTGTACATATTTAAAAGGCTGGTCTGAAATGGCATAACCCAATGTGCCAAAGCCTGAAAAATCATAACTTATTTCAGCTTTAACAGAGGG
>NZ_JALAAC010000063.1:0-10416 GCF_037546855.1 Vibrio sp. 1-Bac 57
GCTTTCACTTATTTCAACATTAACAGGATTAGTAACAACTGTTCCCGGTGTCCCTACCGTACTCTCACCGATGGCCACTGATTTTGCACAAGCCACAGGACTTTCATTACCCGCAGTATTAATGACACAAGTTATCGGCTTTTCAACTGTATTATTCCCTTATCAAGTAGCTCCTTTAGTGCTTGCCATGCAGTTATCAAGGGAGTCACTTACGAGCTTAGTAAAAATAACGATACCGTTAGCTATATTAACCATAGTGGTGTTAATGCCACTTGATTACTTATGGTGGCAACTATTGGGCTGGCTATAATTTTTTGAAAAAGAAAATAATCGCTTTTATACTTTTTGGCTAGGCAAGCACTTAAAGACAAGAACCGTCGTGAAGTGAACGCTTTATAACTAAGCATATGACTTGGGATTAGTTTCTGTTGTGGGGTTAGGTATTGTTGTTAGCTATTGGTTGATAGGCGCTGTTTTGAACTAAAGTTGCGAGGAGGTAACTTAGTATTGCTAGCTTACTACCTCGCAATGAGATTAAGAGATTTTTAACTAAAACAAAATATAGCTGAAAAAGATAACAGCACTATTTACAGGGTCGAAAATCGATTAATACTCGTATTTTTGCTCAATCTTTCTTTTCTCAATAAGATAAGTTTTATTATCGATTTGATCAGCAATTAATAGTTCTTCTAAAGCAATTAATTCCTTACCCTTTTCTTTTCTTAAATATGTTTTAGTCATATCGTAGTTAATTGACTGAGCACCATCATAACCACTAACAGGATCCCAGAAGATAGAGATAGGCCAAAATAATAAATTAACAACGCCATAACCAGGCTCTCTAGCATAGAAAGAACCAAATCCAGGTAAAAGACCCAACGCAGCACCAACCATTGGTTTTTTTTCTTCGATTAAAATACCTTCATTTTCAAAAGCTGCATATTCCCTTTTTTGCATTGAATTTAATCCACCTGCACACCCAGATATTATTAAAGCAGTGAGAGCCAATGCAGCAACCTTTACAAATTTCATTACCTATCCTTTTAAATTGTTAAATCATCGAAGACGATTGTTAGTCGTTTATATTATTTAGATTAATTACGTCTTTTCACTTTGAGATATCTGAAATTAATATCAAAGTCTTAGCGTAATCTCTATGTGGTTATTTAAATCAAATATAGGAAACTGCACTTATTATGCGAATCTAGAAAAGGTATAAACACAATGAGTTAACCCAATAATGGATATCTTTCCATTAAATAAAGAAGCTATATTTAATTCGCGCACACAATACATTAAAAACATATTACAATCAAAAAAATACCACCATATAGGTGTTTTATGTATAAATGATTAGATGGGAAAATATAAAGTCGCATTGCTTAATTTGATAATAAAAAAGAATGACTATGGAGCGCCACCCTGAAACAATGCGTTTAAAGTGAATAGTTAGCTTGGATCAGAGAACGAAGCGATGTGCCTTTTTCTTTGCTATTTTTAGATATAATTTTTATTTTTGGAAAGCAAAAGAAAGTCACTGCAAAGGTAAAACATCTAGTAAATAAGTATCAAAATGGCTGGATAAGCGCAGACGACTAAGAGTACTCATAAAAATAAGAGCCTCCGATTAAATTAAATAACATCGACATTATCGGGGACCATTTACGTTGCTATAAAAAGAGAGAACTTAAATAACAAACTTTAAGTGGATGATTTTTATCATTTAAATGTTAATTTTCAGATATTCATTATTAATGAATATGATTCAATGCTTTATATGCTTATTAAAGTTTCTTTTAACCCTATCAGATCCAACTTTAACCCCTCCTAATAACGTTATCACTTTAATTTAAAACCATATAGTTTTGTGATGGAAGTATTGTTTTTTAATTAACTCACTTAAAACCATATGGTTTTAATGTAATGATATTACTTATCAAAATTAGAACATGGAAATCTACTTAAGATCTATAAAACATATTTTAAATATGTATTCTTACTTTTAAAGTTCATGTTTAAGACTTGCTATTTATATTTTATTTTTTGGCTAAATAAATAACACCTTATACCCAACTGTAATATTAGTACTTACATTCAAATAGAAAAAGGATTCGCTAATGACTATAAAAGATAAATTCTTTGGATTCCTCCAAAGTACAGTAGCCCCCGTTGCTGGGCGAGTCGGGCAACAGCGACATGTGCAAGCCATTCGTGATGCATTTATTGGTGCAATCCCTTTTATCATTGTTGGTTCATTTCTACTGGTTATTGCTTTCCCTCCTTTTGGAGAAAATGCAACTAATATTTGGTCAACATTTGCCCGTGAATACCGAGAGCAAATTCTACACCCATTCAATTTTACAATGGGTATTATGACGCTTTGGATCGTTACCGGTTTAGGTTATAACTTAGCTCGTTTTTATTCTACTCTGAACCCATTTATGGCCGGTTTATTATCACTCTCAACATTTTTGATGATTTCAGCTCCAGTCTCTGACGGCGCATTATCAATGCAATTCATGGGAGGAACGGGTATCTTCACTGCGATTCTCATTGGTATATTTGTACCGGAAATGATGCGTCTACTACATAAATACAATGTGGGTATTAAGTTACCTCATCAAGTACCAGAGAAAATACGTGATTCATTTGACCTGTTAATACCCATTGCGATAGTGATGGTGACTATTTATCCTCTCAATCTTTTTATTCATGCAGAAACTGGTTTTATTATTCCAGAAGCTATCATGGAGATATTTAAACCGCTTATCTCTGCATCGGACTCGTTAGCTGCATTTCTATTAGTCTCTTTTATTGCTCAAGTTTTATGGTGGGCGGGTGTGCATGGCTCTGCTATTACCGGAGGGATCATTGCACCGTTTGTGTTATCTAACTTAGTTGCTAATCAAGATGCATTGGCAGCGGGTGTTGAAGGCACAAAATTACCTGCAATTTTTGCACAGCCGTTGCTTGATTTTTTCATTATGTTCGGCGGCTCTGGTGCAACCATGGCATTAGTACTTTTATTCTTGCGATCACGTGCCATTCATTTGAGAACGATTGGTAAAATGTCACTTATTCCTGGGATTTTTAATATTAATGAACCCGTTTCATTCGGCACTCCAATTGTCATGAATCCAACTTATTTTATACCTTGGATTTTGGCTCCGCAGCTTTGTGGCATCTTTACTTGGTGTATGTTCAAGTTTGAGTTAGTGCATCGTATTATTGCTATACCACCTTGGACTGCACCTGCACCGATTGGCGCTATGTGGGCAACGAATTGGTCTGTTATGGCGTTTGTGACGGTAATGATTAACCTATGTATCGCTTATGTCATTTATTACCCATTCTTCAAAATGCATGAAAAAGAGTTACTAGAACAAGAAGCTGCTAACGCAAAAGCAGATAAAGCATCGGCGGTATAATGCATGTCTATGCTTCAACAATAGACGATGAAATCTGTAGAGCACTTTAAAGTATTTTTGGGGTGCTCAATAAAAAGTATTCACTTTTTACATTCATTAATCAGGAATTACACATCATGTCAGAAATTTTTGAAATAAATTCGGTCGAAGACATCTCTGAAACCTTTCTAATGACGCTACTTACACAGGCTGCAATGGGCGAGTCCGCTGCGAAGGAAGCAATGTTGGTTGCCCGAGATGGTGATTTTGAACGAGCATCATTACTCATAAAGCAAGCCAATTTAGCCTTCACTGAAGTACACAAAACGCAAACTGCATTAATTGGTTTTGACGAAGGAGAGGGAAAGGTGCCTATGACCTTAATTTTGACGCACATCCAAGACCATATTATGACAGGGGTGTTAGCTAAAGAAGTTGCAGAGGAGATTATTTTACTCCGTCAAGAGATGGCTGAATTGAAAAAATTAATGGTCGCAAGCTAAGCAGTTTAATATTGATTATTAAAAATTGATTATTAAAAAAATTGAAAATTAATTAATATCAGAGAGGCAAAAAATGAAAAAATTTCCTGAGAATTTTTGGTGGGGATCCGCTACTTCAGCACCGCAATCAGAAGGTGCATCATTACAGGATGGAAAATCGCCCAGCATTTGGGATCATTGGTTTAAAACAGAACCAAATCGTTTCCACAATAACGTAGGCTGTGCAGATGCTTCAACATTCTATGACAATTGGAAAGATGATATTGCATTGATGAAGCAGCTAGGACATAACTCTTTTCGTACCTCAATTAGTTGGTCTCGATTAATTCCAAATGGTACTGGTGAAGTCAATCCGAAAGCGATTGATTTCTATAATAATGTCATTAATGAGTTAATTGCGCATGAAATTGAACCATTTATCAATCTTTTTCATTTTGATATGCCGATGTGTATGCAAGATAAAGGAGGGTGGGAATCTCGTGAGGTTGTAGAAGCCTATGCTGTATATGCTAAAACCTGTTTTGAACTATTTGGCGATAGAGTTAAACATTGGTTTACATTCAATGAACCTATCGTACCCGTTGAAGGCGGTTACCTGTATGACTTTCATTACCCAAATATAGTGGACTTTAAACGAGCAGCAACCGTTGCTCATAACACCCTAATCGCACATTCTAAGGCAGTGATTGCTTACCGTGAATTAAAATTTGATGGCAAGATTGGTATTATTTTGAATTTAACCCCCTCTTATCCACGCTCTCAAAATCCTGCTGACTTGAAAGCTTCTGAAATTGCAGATTGGTTTTTTAATCGCTCATTTCTAGACCCTGTAACTAAAGGTCAATACCCAACAGGCTTGGTTGAATTACTGACTGAACACAAACAATTACCCGAGACTGTGGAAGGTGATTCAAAAATATTAAAACAGGGGATTGTCGATCTATTAGGTGTTAATTTCTATGCCCCGCGTCGAGCTCAAGCCCCTAAGTATGCTCGTCACGCTGATGCGATCTTTATGCCAGAGTTATTCTTTGATGATTACGTGATGCCTAATAGAAAAATGAATCCACATCGAGGTTGGGAGATTTATGAGAAGGGGATTTATGATATTGCTAAAATTATTCAGAATGAATATGACAATATTGAATGGTTTATCGCAGAAAATGGAATGGGTGTTGAGGGGGAAGAAAAATTCAATATCGATGGCCAAATTCAAGATGACTACAGAATTGAGTTTGTAAAAGATCATTTAACTTGGTTACATAAAGCTATCGAAGAAGGGGCTAATTGTCGTGGTTACCATTTGTGGACATTTATCGATTGTTGGTCATGGGCTAATTCATATAAAAACCGTTATGGTTGGATTGCATTAGATCTAAAAACACAAAAGCGAACGATTAAAAAATCGGGTGAGTGGATTGCCCAAGTATCAAAAGATAATGGTTTCGAATAAAGTTAATAAGTTATATTTTGAAGTGGGTTTTAATCGAATAGAGATAAAAGCCCCCTATTTTTCATCCCGTTAACTTAGGTGCAGAACTTAGGTAGATAAACCAGATAAATAACTTAGGTAAATAACGTAGGTAACTAATTTAGGTAGATAATATGATAGTTGGCTTAGATATTGGTGGGACAAAAATTGAAGGAGTAGGTTTAGATTCAGTAACATACGACACTTTAATAACTTATAGATATGATACTGATACTGAGACTTATGAAGGTTTTTTATCATCTATCATGTCAGTTATTAATGAAGTTGCAAAGTATGGTGATATTGATTCTATTGGTCTTGGCTGTTGTGGCTCCATAGATAAAAATGGATTGATGCAAGGCGCTAATGTGATCATTCTAAACGGTAAAGATTTTATTGGAGATATAAAACAAAAAGTAAATGTACCGATTGCTATCGCCAATGATGCTGATTGTTTGGCGCTTTCTGAGTTTAAAGATGGAGCGGCAAAACAGGCAATGAATTCATGTGTTGCCATTATTATCGGCACGGGTTGTGGTTCTGGAGTGATTGTACACAATAAATTAGTCACAGGCTTGAATAAACTGGGCGGAGAAATTGGGCATAATCCTTTGCCTAGTTATTCATCAAAGATTGATGGTGAACAAATTGATTGTTATTGCGGTTCTAAAAACTGCACAGAATCGTTTGTTTCTGGTACTGGTTTTTCACGTACTTTCTCGGAAAAGTATTTTCACGCAAATTCAAAACAAATAATGGAGTTGTATGCTCAAGGCCATACTGAAGCAAGGAAACATTTGGATTTATATTGTGACCAGCTCGCACGTGTTTGCGCCAATATTGTAAATTTTGTTGACCCAGAAGTGATTGTTTTAGGCGGCGGTATGTCTAATATTGATGAAATATATCCGTTAGTAAATGCTAAATTAAATAAATATACATTCACTAAGAATACAGTTACTCAAGTGGTCAAAAATATTTATGGCGATTCGTCAGGCGTACGCGGAGCTGCATTTTTACATCAACAAGGATAAAGCACTACACACCTTGATATTAAGCGTGGCAATCAAGTTATCCTTATCAATATATACCCGTTACCATTCAAGGTGTAAAATTCAGTAAGCGGTGAAGTGAACAGATTCAAGGCAGAAAGAGGAAGATCTAGCGGATTAAATCGACACTTTCTAATAACGAAGATGTTTGCTTCATCTTTTGCCCTCTGGGTCGTTAGCTTGAACGATAACGAGTATAAAGTAACTTGATTGCTTATTCAGATAGTTAAGTTTTGTGCTGCTTATTCTATTATCTAGAATAAGCACATAATACTTAACACCTAATATCCAGACCCTATGAATTAGTTAGGTGTAATTCGACTTCGAAAGATCATAGTATTTAGTGGTAATCTGATTCGTTAAAATTAATATTTTTTACGTAGATTGCAAACTTATAATCTGACGAAATTAGTGGAGAAATGGTATGTATCAGTAGTATGTTTTGAGATTGAATATTCAAAAATATCCCCATTATCAAGATAAACTATTTGTTCTACAGCGACTAATTTATCATTTAACGGTACATTTAAGTTTTCAGATTCAATTTCATTCGCTTTTACAATACTGATTTCCATCGTCGAGCTATGTATTTTTAGCTTCAGCTGATTGGTAATAAAACTATAAATCGAGTCTTGGGTATGCTCAATCGTTAATCCATTCAAAATATTCACTGGCATATAAGTATCTTCAATAACAGTCGGTAAGCTATCAATAATCCGCACTCGAATGATGTGATAAATTAGATCTCCCCTATTACAATTTAAACGTTCAGCAATACGTTCATCTGCGGGAACAATTTCAAATTTTAAGTTGTTAGAGGTAACTTCTTTACCATGTTTGATTGCGTTTGCTTTAGTTCCATGTAAATGGGATGTAGTTGTATTCAGTGGACGTTTCACGAATGAACCAGAGCCGCGTTTTCTTACCACTAAACCGTCAGCAACCAAAATATCTAGGGCTTTTTTAATAGTAAGTTCACTGCAATCAAATTCTTTACCTAAAGAAGCACCATCGGGGAGTTTTTCATTTAATCGATATTCCATTTCTAGAATACGCTGTTTAATTGTCTCGTATATTTTTAAATATTTAACCATGTATTCCCTTTCATCAGTGCTATTTCTATTTTGTAAACAGACTTTTTTTATAGTTTATGGAGCATATTAAACCAAATTTCATATACGGTTCTCCAATAACAGTCTGTTGATTATATAAAACTATATGGTTAATAAACATAGTGCTTTCATATTAAAATTTTAAGTATATTGTTTTGTGATAAAAGCTTTGTTTTCGTTAAAGAAAATAAAAACCATATGGTTTTATTGGTATGCTGTTATTAATTCTAAACAACTATTTTAGGCTAAGAAAAAATACAATTTTTAAAATAAAATGGTCGTACATCTAAAGAAAATACACATTAACCGGTTTAGATTCTACAAAAGTGTTGTTAGAAAAATTTATAACAGAACACTTACAATAAAACACTGATAATAAACACAACTTATAAGCAGGCAATCTGTAACGATAATTAAAGAGGCATAAAATGGCTATAAAAATTTTTCTCGTTTGTTCAGCTGGCATGTCTACCTCAATGGTAGTTAATAAAATGAAAGAAGCAGCAATAGCAGAAGGTATTGATGCTGAAATTAAGGCATATTCACAATCAGAGTTTAACGATGTTGTTGATAAATATGATGTGTGTATGATTGCCCCCCAGATTTCGTATCAGTTCGATCACTTTAACAGTATCTGTGTTAAAAAAGGATTGGGTTGTGGAAAAATCGAAATGATCGATTACGGAATGATGAAAGGTGATGTGATCCTGAAGCAGGCTATTGCACTATCTAAAAACTAATAAATTGCATATAAATAGCATTAGCACTGTCATTCCGCATTTGAATAACGATTAAATTCCACCTTTAAAAGGTGAAATTTAATCGCGGAGTGATACGGTAGTGAAAAGTGATTGACCGCGATCCTACTTTTTGATCTATTACTCTCAGCTGTCATCATAAACTTTGTTGCGTTTTCCTTTATCACTGTGTACAACGGCTTTGATTTGTTTGTTGATGACAATGTCATAGGAAATAAAGTCGATGAGAGGAGAAAACTAGTATTAATAATGCCGCAATGAGCACATCCAAGCGTTAATAATGAGTAGTGAGTAATGAATAAACCTAATAGGAAAACTGTTCTAATGAAGCGTCATCGATAATAACGTTTAGTTTTTTCAGATCCCGTTCAGTGCTATCCACCAGTTCATTATTGAAGATAAATGCAGGTACGTTGCCAGCAGGATCAATCCACGTTTTATAATTGACTTCAACTAATGAGTCACTACGTTTTTTGATTACCCAACTCGATTCAACTTGTGAAACACGAACATAAAGATCATTAATTGCTACTTGTTCACTACAAGAAACAATATTAATAGTGATGATCGTTTCCTCAAAGGAAGTGTTAACACAGGTAATGAGCTCTCGATTTTTAAACGGCCAAGGGCTGTTTATGATGGTTCGCAATAAATATTTCTGGTTATTATAGACAGTCAATACTTCTACGCTATCCAACCGCTGCAACCATTGTGATGTTTGCTTAATATTTGATAAGACTCTAAACACGAGCTCTTTAGATTTGTAAGTATAAAAACGCGCTTCCACCTGTTTAAAATCGCTTTGCTTGTGTTGCTTTAAATCAACCTGAACACTCGCCATTGATTCAGCTACTTTTTTCTGTTGCAACTGTACATTGGCACAACCAGAAAGCCACAGAGTAGAAACTAACAAAAAATACACAGAAATTATGCTTAAACGATGTTCCATTAGTGCTCTCCATTCCATAAAAGAACAGTGACACAATAAAAACCCACTGTTTAACAAAAAAGAAGTATAACACACTGTATGTATTGAAGAGATTTTAGGTATTTTCATTTCAACCTCCAGTTAAATCAATGATGTATTCACTGGGTTAGCAGAATAAATTAAACCACGTCAGTTCTTAAAATGGTTGGAGTTGACCGATAGGCTGCGCCCTACCGTGTATAGTCATTCGCTTACGTCTGTAAATACCCTGCAATCATCAAGTGATTTTAAACTCCAATAACGAAAAAACCCTAGTTTATTTGCATAAACTAGGGTTTAGAATGGTTGGAGTTGGCCAATAGACAGGACTCTATCGTGTATAGTCTTTCGCGTACGTCTGTAAATGCCCTGCAATCATCAAGTAATTTAAATATAAAACTAAAACCCTATAAACGAAAAAGACCCTGTTCACATAAAGTAAACAGGGTCTAGAATGGTTGGAGTTGGCCGATAGACTGGACTCTATCGTGTATAGTCATTCGCGTACGTCTGTAAATGCCCTGCAATCATCAAGTAATTTAAATATAAAACTAAAACTCTATAAACGAAAAAGACCCTGTTCACATCAAGTAAACAGGGTCTAGAATGGTTGGAGTTGGCCGATAAGCTAACTATCGCAGCAGTAAGTTAGTTGATTAATAAGGGTTTAGTGTAGCACCAAAATAAATTACTTATCCGAGTGTTACACAGTTTGTTGCACAAATTGTTATTTACTAGCTTTTTAAACAGCCAGAGTTCAGGTTAAAATAATTTAAATTTAACCACATTAATATAAAACCAATAAGAGAGATAAAAATGGCCAAGAGATTGAAATTATACTCAATTTTAATTTTACTCAGTTTAATCACCGGTTGTGCACACAGTACCTATTCAATAAGGAACCTATTAGTAACAGGGATCGTTAATTTATCAGATTTACCTGACTCAGTTGCCAAAATAGAGGGCTACGATATAAAAGCCCAAATTCGCTCAGCTTATGACTTTAGCTTTAATACTAACTCAAGTTTCGGGATTCAAAATAGGTAACAAATGAGGTGTATCACATTGATTTAAAAGAAGTTGAGGCCTATTTGTGATAAAGTAGTTGTTAACTAGACAAAAAACAGCATCACAAAAAGGCCTCAC
>NZ_JALAAC010000064.1:0-9602 GCF_037546855.1 Vibrio sp. 1-Bac 57
TAAGTTGTTTTATATGCATTTTAAAAGCACTATAGAAGCAGTTTAGGATATATTATAATTTCGCTTAGCTTCAAACTCTTTATATTTTTGTTCGACTTCTTTTTCTGTGTAATTACCATCCACCTTATTGGTTACATTTTGGTGAAGCAGGCGCTTTCCATCTAAACCTTCAATGCTATTTATTAACCGTGCCGTTACATCTCGCCCACTAGCGTTATTAATAAAGGGCTTAAGATACCTATTTAACTCCTTTTTTCTAGGCTCTGCTATTTCGACACTCAAAGCTGTTAAATAATCAAATTTTGATGTTTGTTCCCAAACTATCCTGAATCCTGCTCGGTGACAAAGTTCAGTGTGGATCAATAAAATCGTGCGACCATTTCCATCAAGAAATGGGTGGGCATAGGCAAATAAGCCCATTATTTCACCAGGATTATCTATCAAATAGTCGTTTTGTTTTATGAGATCTAATGCGTAATTTATTGTTCGTTGAATCTCTGTGGGTACAGAGAAACAAGTACTTGCCTTTGAGATAGAAAGGTTAGGCGTTAACTCAAAACGATCTTTTCCAGCCCATGGATAATAATCACTAAATAATATGCGATGGACTTCTAGAAAGTCGTTATATTGAATAGTATGTTTCTGGGAAAGGTAACTTAGGGCTATGTCCAAATTAGACATAAACAATGAATGCTCGATTTCTTTAACCACATCAAGGTCTTTTTCAGCTTCTACGTTTTCTAAGTAACCTTTGCTTTCAAATGTATCAAATGGGTCAAACATTTTGGCGCTTTTCATGCAGATAATTAGTGCTAAGTGATATGAGTTCTCTAGCTGATATTTTCCCTGCGCGCTTTAGAGCAATAATAAGGTCTCTTATATCGTCTTGCACTACAGTGTCACCAGCTAACCGAGTTACAGCACCACCGAATATATCTAGTGGAGTCATTTGATAAGATACTTTATGTTTCTCAGCTAAATCCTTAACAAATTGCGTTACACCTCTTTTCGGTATAGTCAATGGAATAGGTGGCTGAGCTTTCTTTATCAAGTTACGAAAAAGGACTCGTTTACCTTTGAATTCTAGTTCTCTTCTTACACGGCGACCTTTTACTTCGATTACAACAGTATCGTTATTCAAAAATAGTGGATTAAAATCTTGAACTTGATTAGAAATCACTAAGTTGAGTTTCAACGCCGTTTCTTTTACGATAGAGTCAAAACTGACATTGGATTGTGATTTAACATAGACTCCATGAGCAACCCTTTCTAATTCACCCTTAAGAATCAAATGTTTTAAAGCAGTCGTTACTTGTGTTTGGCTCCCTATGTTAGCCACATCAGATCGAAATACTACTGATGATTTACGATGACTAAGTGATTGTCGTAATTTAGTTTCTATTTTCATGAATTTAGCCTCCCAAACAAGTATATAATTTTAACACAAAACATGTTAAATTCACAGTTATCTCTTTTAAAACATGGGTTTGCTTTAAAGTCAATGACTTATAAATAGTCAAAATTTGTAATCATACTCAACTATAATTTAGTCAATATTTAATAACATTTTCTAATGCCGAACACAACACTATAACAAGGCACTTAAACGGAACTAAAACAGTGGGTTACGTTTCGCTTCGCTACACATTTTAACCCTCAATTTTAGTCCGCTTAGTGCGGCGTTAGCACTCACGTGAGAATGAGGATTTTTCAGTGAATTCTTTTATTGAAAACTATTGTGGTTGTTGGAAAAGTAAATCTGGATATAGCCTGAATATCGTTCTAAATCCCGATGAGACAGTTAATGTATCATTTCGTCGAGCGGATGAAGATGGCGCTATGTTGCGTCCGTGGCTGAAAAATAGTCCTGCGGTTGATATGCTTGGTAGATTGGATTCTGAAGGTTCTGGAACTTTAGATGTTGAATTATCCGGTGATATAAATAGTTTTTGTTTAAACCTATATTTTGAAGCCTTCGATGACAAATATCAAAAACTATGTCCATCAATAATAAGAAATGAGGAAGAGGCGTTTTTGGAACAATATTATGAGCTTCTAGGGCCACTTGATACTTTTGAAAAGTGTTAACAAGAACTTTAAACGGAATATAAACAGTTGGCTATGTTTCACTTCTACACTATTTTAGCTAACTATTTCTTTCCGCTTAAGTGGACGTTGGTATGACTTCCCACGTCAATGTAAATATTACTTTTTCCTGCTCAGTATATTTAGAGCCTTATAGTTTTCTCTGTTATTAAGAGAATTAACGTACATAATGAAGCAAGTAATTTCGTCGGTTATCATGCTGATATTCGTGGATTACTAACCTATTGGTTAGCAGCGCCTACCTTACTTATTTCGTCGTGGCACCTGTCTTCAGTCTATGTTCGTGGTTCAACGATAATACACCTCGTTGCCTGCATAACGCCGTCGGTGGTTGTGCCACACCCGATGCTTGATTCTATACGCTAATTCAAAACTTTTATTCATGCGGGTAACCTAGCAATACGTGATCTTATATCTACAGGGCTTAACACGACTTCTCGTGAAATGGCCCATATATATGCAGCCATCTCTCTTGTGTTGTGGCTTAGTGATTTTGGCCACACATCTGTAGGTTTCTAAATTGCTATGGGGGCGTTTGTGGCTTACCTTCCTAGGGGCGCAAAGGGGCACAAAGCGATTTAAATTTTACAGGCTTTATTTTCCCCTATTTCTACAGTAATTATTGCAAACAGTTTCAACTTTTACATTGCGATCTTTAAGGTGGTTTTCTAATTGGTCATCTGAATTATCGTAGGCTTGCTTTTACCTTTTCTTCAGCTATACAATGACGACACTTCCGCCACTTAGGATCACCTTTGAGTTTTGATAAACGTTCGTGGCATTCATGGCCACACGCATCAATAATATGAGGAATGTTTAACCCATTCCAACTCTTCCTGTCCGGCTTCGATTTTTTGAAGTCCATAACTACGTCAACACTGACTGTACGACCAAATGAAGCGTAATCTTCGACAAACTCATTCGCTTTATCGATAAATTTTTTTAACTTATTGCATACTTTACACTTTCGTCCGAACTGAAGGTGACCTAGTGAATTTTCCTCTCTGTGTCCGCATACTTTGTATGTAAACCAAAGATATGACGAATTATTTTTGTATTTTTTCTCCTCGTCAGGAGCTAAAACACACCCGACTAGCTCGTATTCATCTCTAACTTCTTTTGGATTAAAGCGACGCCGAATGGCATGGTCTTCTATTTGGCACAAATGGCACCCATGGTTTTTCAGATTAGCTATTGTTTTTTTATCCGTGTGTTTTCTATCGCAGATAAACTCGACTAAATAATTATCTTTTACGTAGTTACCTACAGGGACTATCTTAACGAATATCCAGCCTTTGTCAGCGCATAATGCTTTAGCATTATTAGCGATTGGAGATATTAAATTGAGATTAGTGCTTAGATCCTTTAATTCTTCGGCTGCTATGTCGAATGCAACCATTTCTGCTGAGACTGTTGCAGGAAGCTCTTCAACTAAAGCATTGTAGACACGGCTAATAAAATTTCTTTGCAGCTCTGCATTGTGAGGATATTTTAAAGATTCAAATACGTTAAAATGAAATTTAGATTCTTTCAGTCGAACCAAATTAATGGAGTGTTGTTTATAGAAAGCCTTATCAGAATAATCATCACGTTTTTGCTGTTCCACAAAATCGTTTTCAGTTTTATGTATTCCTTTGGTGAACTGATCGTGCTGTATACCATCAATTTCAATTCCACAATTATTGAGAGATTCGCAGAAGCAATCAATTTCTAAATTTGCCTTAGTTTCTGGATAATTCATATATCCGGGTCTTATAGTAATGAATTTATGGCTTGGAAACACGACTTGTAATATTTGTTTAATAGCGAACTCTATGATCGATTTACAGCCAAGGATGGTACGTCCAGACTTCAAACTTGCATATGATGAATCCCATTTAAGACTAGAATCATACTTAGATACTGTAATAATGCTATTTTGGTTTCTGTAATCCTTATAGGGTGATACTAATTTTAAATTTAGCTCGGCCAAAAAATTAGTAAGTTCAGCTTCAGATAATCGATGGAATTTAGCTACGCGCTCGCCGCTACAGCTTACACACCCTTGATTAAATTTTTGGATCACTTTTTTATACGGCTCATGTTTATCGTTAGCACATGTAAACATAAATTTGACAGAACCACTTGGATTTGTTGCACTACTGTATTTTTTATAATCAGTTTCAATACATCCAATATATTCCACATTAAATGATTCGCAGTAACTAATTATTCTTTGTTCAATCTCTTTTAAACTTAATTTCATGAAAAAACTCGCTAACTATTAATGAGTATGGAGTGCGAGTTAATTAACTACCACGGTGTATATTTTTTTAGGTGAGAGTGCTATGCATTAGGAATTTTGTGGTTAAGTAATATTTGGCACAGCTACCTTTCTCGTAAGTGATAAGTTAGTATTTTTTAGGATTAGATCTATTCTTTATACACTCTGCCCTGACCAAACTACTTTGCCAATAGTTTTAAAATTCTCTGATCTTATTTCGTCCCGAGTAATTTCCCATGCATCGTAGTTAGTATTATCACTTAGAACATTTAATCCCATTTTAGTAAATTGCAGACGCTTTAACATTAATTGATCTGCAAACTGGAATATGTAAATGCCGTCACCTGAAAATTCCTCAACTCTGTTAATCATTAATATTGATTTGTTTTTTAAGGTTGGCTGCATACTGTCATCAAGAGCAGGCATTAGAAAAACTTCATCGGGATCAACATTAATATTTTCAGATAGAAACCCCCGATTAAATACAATAAGGTTTTCTTTAGCATCTTTAAGGACTAGTTTATTTTGACCTGTACTCATTTCTATTTCAATATCATAATACTCTAGGCGCGTATGTGTTAAGTCGCTAGGTTCGCTATCTTCCGACGATGAAAACCACCAATTATTATTGAGTATATCCAGCTCTTTTTTGTAAGACTCTATTGTTTTTAACCGATCATTAAGCTTATCTATTAACACTCCTTCGGAATCCCACATTTTAATTGTTTCTACTGGATACATCATAAAATTAGCTAGGAATCTATACAGTTGTTCTTGTTGTTCTGAAGCCTTATGAAGGTAGGTTTGTTGTCCTGGTACTTTTTTAGTATTGATTTCTGAAGTATTTATAAATTTTGCAAATTGGACCTCTCTCATATCATCAATACAACGCAAGTACTCCTGTAAACCAGGCTCAAAATTGGAAATGTGATACTCAAGAGCCCGTCCCCCACCCTTTGCTTTTCTGCTTTTCCAGTTTTCCTTTTTAGCCCTTATAGAGATTCCTGCTGTGGTGCTTGGCATTGTTTCTAGCTTCATTATTTCTGAACTTAAAAACCATTCACGCATGAGAGGGGTACACCTTAAGTTAATTAAGTTAATAAGATTTAACTGAAAGAGGTTGACATCAAAATGTAAGCTAATTAAGCTAGCTACGAGTTAATTAAGTTATCTTTAAGTCAATTAAGCTATTTTAGTTTTTAGGTAGCTTATATTGAATAATACAACCGCTAATAATTACATAGGTGATTTATGAATACAAACTTTAGATTTGCATTGTATGTGAGATTTCAAAGTCCAACGGTTGAGCTAAAAGTAATCAGTCAGGAATTCTTGGGGCTTAGGCCCGCTACAGCAATGCAGAGAGCTAAGGCAGGATCTCTTCCTTTTCCAACTTTTAAACTGCTTGATTCTGAGCGTGCTCCAACATTGGTTAATATTGATGATTTAGCTAAGCACATGACAGCTAAATATCAGCAAGCTGAAGAAGAGTATCAATCCGTACAGCTTAATTCATAAGGTATAGATTGTCGGTATAGAACAATCAAAGACACAGATAGTCAATATAGAACAATCAAAAAAATTGAATTAATAAGTCTTACTTCAATATAAAGCTTAGGTGAATGAAATGAATAGCGTATCGAAACAATCATTTGAAATGACAACTCCCATTGATATTTCGATTTTTAATGTGGTCTCAAGCATTTTCTCACTTGCCATGTTTAACTGGGACAAACTGACTATTGATATTAACTATGAAGGCAATATAAATGCGTTAAATGTGAAAGTTTTTAGCTTAAATAGTAAGTATTTATTAGTTGCTGTACCAGTACCTGAAAACCTTGTGTATTTAGATAGGGCTCTAGCCTCTGAACAACTTGGAGTATTAAAATTTAAGACGATAAAAACAATCGAAAGTATTGATATTTATGAAGTGGAAAAGCGCAGAGGTGTGCTATGAAAAATAATCTAGTAGCTCATAACTCCAGTGAGTCAATGCCTTTATCTGGAGAGCATCAAGTGTTTTCAGATATTTCACTGAGTTGTTCACAGTTTGTTGATCATGAATGTGTTCATGCTCATTTACGGGTTTCTGTTGCTAAGCGCGATAGAAAATTTTTACGCTTTTCAATAAATGGGCGTGATGGGCATGCAGAGTGTTTTTTGGAGAACGAAATACAGCTTGATGACTTGATTAATCGTTTATTATTAATCCAAAAAAATATACTAGCAAATAAGGTACGGAGATAATTCGTGCCTACTAATATAATAAATGGAGAAGCAACTAAGCATAAACAGAATTTCTTTCCTTCTGCTTCTTACTTACCAGAGAAGCATGCAAATAAAGCTCGTGGTAGCTACTCTAGAACAGTAAAAAATAAAGATCCTCGCTATGAAGTTCCTAAGTCGTATATAAATGTACCGCCGTTGATTAAAGATATGGTTAGAAAGTCACAAAGCATGGATGTAACAATTTCTGATGTTGCGATGTACAGTCGAATAACAGGTGAGCGTAAAAAACGGTTTTACTCTGATCGAAATAAAGCAATAAATGCTTTATTTTGTGTGTTTTGCCAGCATTTAAATCTAGTGACTCATCAAGTTGAGATTTCTTTGCGTAATGCTAGCGATTCAGTTGGACTTTCAACAATTTCAGATAACGAGTTAAACAAAGTACAAAAAGACCCTTTTTATATTCCACAGGTTTCTATATCGCGTGCAAGTCGAGCGTTTAAGGATATGATTAAATTAGGGTGGATCTGGGCTCCGGAGCACTTGCAAGTCTGGGATAAAGAATCAGGCCATTGGCTTGAAAAGTATTTTGAAGTGACCTCTCTATTTTTTGCTGCTCTAGGAATAACTCCTGAACGTGTAGAGAAGAGCCGTACGCAACGCCTAGAGTTTTTAAGGAAACGCTCCATAGAAGGCGGAATGACTTCTGAAGCTGCTGGACGTATGTCTATTACATCATTAAAAGCAGAAAGAAGACTCGCTTGGCGAAAGAAAGCAATGTCTCGTAAAAGGAAAGAGCAAAACCGTAAAAAGGTATTGCGTGAACTTAAGGGTAAAAACCGGAAAGAGCAACGTGCTGTTGCAACGAACAATGTCATTAACGCACTGTGTGATGAAATACATAATATAACTACTGAACAATTTAGTGACTTAATTAACAAAGAAATTGCTAGCTTACGCAAATTTAGTAATTTAAAACCTCCTTTGCATTAATCTATATAACTTCTTTATATAACCAGGCTTTTGTCTGGTGCTTTTGTTGCTCTTAAAATTTATTAAGTCTTACCTCTTTGAAAATACCTTCCATGTTATATATATAAACTGATAAGTTAAATATGAAAGCCTAATATAGACATTAATTTCTCTGTTTTTATAATTATCCACAAAAAGATGCAAGTCTAATTTTTACAAAGTGCTTGGATAGATTTATAAAGTGCAAAATTTTACTTCTTTTTATTTTATATACATATATTTACTATTATACGTATCCGTTTTATGTGGATAAACCGGCTAACCTTTTCATCGTATTTTTACATAGTTGGAGATTTAGTCTCTAACCTTCCTTACTCATACAAATACTTCTGAAAGCCAACAAACGTTTCACGAATTGCTAAAGGTGAACCAAACTCAGTGGATGCATCACTAATTGTATTTAAGCTCGACTAAACTGCGCATTACCTTCGGTGATAATTCTTGCTCACCATCATCTATGTATTTGTCTAAAATAAATTCAATAAATTCTATTTGTTTATAAGTGAATTCACTAGCAATACCGGGTTTTGCTGTGGCAACTCGTTCTGTTCTTGTGTGCGTGTCTCTCGTGTAGGCAACATAAGACAATAAGTCATAAACATCGCTATCTTTGGCATCGATAATTTCTTTCATGCTATCGATCTTTTCATCGTCGTAACCTACTTCGTTTAAATCAGTTAATAATTTTTCACGAGTGCTTGGGTTGCTCCATATTTGACGCAATTCATCTTCGTTTCCAAAGAATCTCGGTAAGTCACCAAATAACTGTTCAATAAATTGTTTTGCTGTGAGCATTTAGCCATCAGCACCCATAAATAAAACACTTTTCATGTGTTGTATTTGGCGAACTTTACCATCAGTTAATGTAATGAATATTTTTTTGGGTCTACCTGGCTTTTCATCGCCCATATTGCAACTACAAGGTGTATCACCACAGTTATTACAAGGCTCTTTAGGCGCTACATTGATGGTTTTTGCCGCCAATAGTCCATTTGATGAAAGGTCACAAAGCTACAAATTTATACACCACTTTAACCCTGCAACGAATGACACATCTCATTTTCTCAAAGCAATAAGTGAAAATATCCATCTTCTTTTTGACCCAAGCATTTCTTATTATAAAATAGGGAGTGGTTTGTTGAATTTAAGCAGTGAAGCCCATCAACAATGGGACTTGTTTACTCCACCAACAGAAAATGCCCGCTGATGAATGTGCTTGATAAAATTAATCGACGCTATGGCACAAATAGTGCGTTTTTTATGGCGCAAGGAATAGATGAAAAATGAGCTATGAGGCGAAAGTTACTAACACCTCAATACACAACTAACTGGAAGCATATTCCATATATATCTTGTTAAACAATTACTCTAAAAGAATTTTTTAAATGAAAGTGATTGCCACTCTAATACTTCTATTTTTGTTTTCATTCGAGGTAACAGCTAAAAATGAAACAAACCAATCATTCAGTAAAGCTAAAAACAGCTAGAAACTAAAGTCTATCCAGATAATCGAGTTACGCTTTATTGTGGTGCTTTATTTTATGCAGATAAGAATATCAATCCACCAACGGGTTTCCATACGGATAAATATATAAAGCGCTCTAAGCGAGTCGAATGGGAGCATGTTGTTCCTGCGGAAAACTTTGGTCGAACATTCAAAGAATGGCGGGATGGAGATGCGTTGTGTGTAGATAGTAAAGGGAAGTCGTTTAAAGGGCGTAAATGCGCTGAAAAAGTGAATGATGAATATCGCTATATGCAAGCAGATATGCATAATCTGTTTCCGGCCATTGGCGCAGTGAACGCACTGAGAAGTAATTATAACTTTCAAATGCAGCAGGGAGTAGAAAGTGACTTTGGTAGTTGCGCTATGAAAATAGATGATAGAAAGGCAGAGCCACCTGTAGAGGCTCGTGGTCGAATTGCTAGAGCCTATCTTTATATGGATGATACTTATTCAAGGTATAAC
>NZ_JALAAC010000065.1:0-8598 GCF_037546855.1 Vibrio sp. 1-Bac 57
CTCAACTAACTAATTAACGGTTAGCGTTAAAAAATTAAGTCGCTACTGCTAGCTAATTAAGCCAATGAGCGCTAGCGACAGACAGAATAAATATCATCACTTATAAAAAAACAGTATTTATAAGAAAATTTTGATGAAAAAAATTGATTAAGGGGTTTCTCATGAAAAAATTTACAACATTAACAGCAGTCGCGGCAACATTATTAGTAAGTTCAAGTGCTTTTGCAGCATCACAAGTTGTGCATTCAGATAAAATGTTCACCACTGATGCATTTGCAGATAAAGCAGCCGCTTATGACGCAGGTTTTGATTACATTGATGGTCTAAAAAAATTACCAGCTAACGAATTACGTCACGAGCTAACGGTGATCACCAATTCACCAGCACAAGACTTAGCGATTGATAAATCAAAAGTAACGATCCAAGAATTCGCTCAAACACGTGATCAAGTTGCTTACCGTGCAGTGGTTGATGTGGATTACCACTTCACTACAATCAAAACACAAAACTAATTTAACTTATCGTTTTGACGATAGGAAAAGGTTCATCACCTAAAATGCCGCTAACTTACATAGTTAGCGGCATTTTTTGTTTATTTCTGTATGTAACCTACTTCTGTATCTAGTCTATTTATAGATTTGATCATAGTTATCGATATAGCTGTCCCATATCGGTGGAGAACCAACTAACTCCTTTACGATTTCAATAAATAATTTCACCAGAGACGTTTGGTTTCTGTGCGGATAAACAGCGTAAATCCCCCAATCCCTTGCCTCCAGTTTATAATTTGTTAGTAACGGTACTAACCCTAGCTCTTTAATATTTTTATCTAAGGTAAATAAACCGCGTTGTGAATAACCCAACCCAGCTTGCAATGCATCAATGATAACGCTTATTTCATTGACCTCGAGGCGCCCTACCATATTATGACTGCGCATTTGATCACTGCCAGGTTTTTCTGAGATCGTTAATTTATTAAATGTATTCTCACCGTTGGAATAGATAATCGCAGGTAGTTTAACAAGATCTTCAGGTGTTTTCGGTTCACCATAGGTTTCAATAAAACTTTCAGAGGCCAGTATTGCAACTTGAGCTCCCGCTAACTTGCGTGCAATTAAGTTTGAATCTCGAGCCGGACCGATACGAAAAGCAATATCAAAACGCTCACCAATAATATCCGAGCGTTTATCGTCAAATACTAATTTAATATGAGTCTGTGGATACTTGGCCATAAACAGTGTTACAGCCTTTTGAATGTACATTTTACCAAATAAGGTTGGGCAGGTAATTCGCAGTAATCCTTTAGGCTCTGAATGAAAGGAATCCGCTAGGCGTTGGGTATCGGCCAATAATTCTCTCATAGCTTCAGCTTGTTTAAATATCTCCTTGCCGGCATCTGTCAGTGAAACCGAGCGCGTGGAACGATTTAATAAACGCACACCAAGGTCGTCTTCTAATAACTTTATCTGTTTCGATAATGCGGATCGGTCAATGTTCCTTATACCAGCGGCTTTTGCGAAAGACCCGTGTTGAACAACATCAATAAACAAGTCTAATCTTGTCGACATTCCCATTAAAAAATCCTTTTTGAAAATGATAATAAATAGTACTTAGTGAAAACGTTACAGTATGGGTGGCTGTTTTGTATAGGCTTTGAATTAACGATGGATTTAATACATGGTTAACTCAAAGGCTGACGATAGTTTTAACAATAACCTTTGCGTATTACTGCAGTGACTACGTTGAAAGAACTAGCGCGATAAATGTTATTCTAAATCATCTTTTACAACGGATTGACGCGTCATACACAATGCTAATAGCAGATGTAACGCATCGCTAACGGAGTCTATATAACATTTTGCATCGGCATTAAATGGAATTGCATCGCCCACCACTACATCACAGTTAAATGGCACAAAAATCATTTCGCCTTTAGGTAACGCTTTACCTAAGCCATGCATCATTACTGGTACTACTTTTAGCGTTTTTCTGCTTTTAATTAAGTGGTGTACGCCACGTTTTAAATCACTGAGCTGTTCAGGCTTACCACGAGAACCTTCTGGAAATAAAAGCAAAATATCTCCGTCATCTAATGCGCGATGGCACTGTGCGAATAATGCAGACGTATCGCGTATATGTTTACGTTGCATTGGAATAATGCCAATAATATTCAATGAAAACCAAGCAAGTAGCTTATTTTTTAGGAAATAATCGGCGGCAGCAACGGGTCTTATTTTATGGATTTGACTTAATGGGTATAAGCTCATCAAAACGAGAGTATCTAAATGACTGTTGTGATTTGCAACAACAATAGCAGGACCCTGTTTAGGCAACTTAGCTTTAAAAAACACATTTAAGCCTAAACCCAGCAAAACCATAGGTTTAACCAATAATGCAAAAAATAATATTTTAAAAAATCGATTCATTAACAATCCTTATTAAATCCTACTTTGTTATTTTTGAGCGCGTTTGTTTTATGAACAGTAATATGTATTTTGGCTGCCCTCGCCTGATACCGATTACTAACCTGATACTAGTTAATAATGTAAATAATAAAGAAAATGGAAAAATAATGGCGCGGTATAAATCAGGCTATCTATTCTATCCAATAACCCTCCATGCCCTGGAATTAACGTCCCACTGTCTTTAATAGCGAGATCTCGTTTAACCGACGAAATAACCACGTCACCTACAAATCCGCTGATTGCGATTAATGTGCCAGCAACAAAGCCTTGGACCATAGTTAATGGCGTTAAATAAGGCGCAACAAAACCAGAGATGAGGGTGACGGTTATTACTCCACCAATAAATCCTTCCCATGTTTTTTTAGGGCTCACTTTAGGAATAATTTTATGTTTACCTAAGGTTTTCCCCCAAATGTATTGGCAGACATCGTTAAACTGGGTAATAAAAATTAAAAATAAAACTAACCCCAATGCACCCGCTTGCTCATTCTTAACGGTAAGTTGTAACAGGTATGCAATATGGCTAACACATAATACCGACAGCATGACCGCCCAGTGAATAGTGCCTAAGGAACGAATGAAGCCTTTAGTTTCTCCAATAAATACTGCTCGCATTGGCAGAAATAAGAACACGTAGATAGGAATAAAGATAAGAAACATGCCATACCAGTTGGTAGCAACCCAGTAATACTGCAATGGAATGGCAAGATAAGCCCATAATAAAATACGTCTATCGGCTTGCCGAGTAGGCATGATCGAAAAGAATTCTTTTAACGCTAAAAAACTCAACAGTGCAAAAAAGATAATAGAAACCGTTGTGGAGGCTAATAAAATGCCAAATAAAATGGCAATCATCCACCACCAGGATTGAATGCGTTGCTTTAGTTCTAAGTAATCTGTTTGAGGATTTTTAACCTGTAAACGCCAACGAATTAAAGAACCAGTGATCAGTAAGATCACTACAAACGTCATCATATAAAAAGAGTGAATCGGTATATTAAACATCTGTATTATCCTCATGCTTATTGTGTTGATTTTGCTCTGGCGATTCTAAATATTGGTAAGCCGAGCGAGCTCGTTTATATAAAGTGAGTAAACAACCGAGACAAATAACCCATAACCCAAGCAGTAAAACATATCCTTGTGTTGCAAATACTGATGTTTCGATAGGCAGTAATAGTAGAACGACCGTGATCACCGCCATTCGATGTTGTTTTGCCATTGGGCCAGTAAATAAAGTTGGCGCGCCCATCGACGTTGCTAACACACGCACATAAGCCGTTTTAACCGCCAATAATCCGGCTAACCAGCCGAGCTCAATCGCCCATGGTAAGCCAGCAATAGCATAACCTGCACAAACTAATATCAAAGGATCTGCAATTCTATCGGGAATATCATTAAATAATTCACCCGATGGCGTTGATTTTCCGCCTTCCATGGCCACCATGCCATCAAATAAATTACATAATAGACGGCATTGTACCAATAAAGCAGCTAACCAACTCAGCCAGATAGTTGAGCCAGCACCTATTGCTACTAAACAAAACCCCGCTAGTAGTGCAAAAAAGATACTGGCTATTGATATTTGATTCGGTGAAATATTACGTTTACTCAAAGCCGCCGCTATTTTATTCATAATCGTCAAATCACGCACTTTTAAAGGACGGCGAGCTTCTGAGTCAGTCATTATATTTCCTTATTAATAACAGTTAATGGTGCTGCAATTGATAGTCATGGTGAGCAATAGCTATTACTCCATCACTATCAGCAATGTCTATACGGGCTTTAATTCTGTCCGCAAATATGTATTTTAATGATCCCTCGTTAACTCTACAGGAGTCATACCGATAAAAGCGAATAGGGAATTAAAGTATCATGTTAGCGTGATATTTAAGGTACACACACGAGAACAATATAGTGCTTTAAATTATTGGTTAAGACAACTTAGGTTTATACAACATAAAGTTAATATTTAGTGTGGATTCTAACATTACTAGATTTGTCTATTAATTAAATTAATTGTCATTAACCACTTCATTATGAACAATTAATAGGCGTTATAAGTACCGTTAAATATAGCTATTACGCTTGCTAAGATATTTTTTAAACAAATAGATAGGAAAGATAAGTCGCCGCTAACATAGTCAATAAAAGTTGTGTAATATCGCATAAAACCCTCACCGATATAACGAGTAGCCAATGGACGTTGAATTATTAGAAATACAAGACTTTATCAGTCAATATGCCCCTTTTGATGAACTGCCTGAAGAAGCTTTAGCAGAAGTGGTACAAAGTGTTGAAATATCTTATTTCCGTGCCAATACAACCATCATCGATTTTAAGGATGAAATTAGCGAGTTGTATATGATCCGCAGTGGCATTGTTGAATTATTTCGTCGTAATGGCAATCTCTATAATCGTCTTGACCAGGGGCAGTTATTTGGACAAATGGGGCTACTCACTAATAATAAAGTACGTTTTCCCGCTAAAACTACCAAAGACACCCTTTTATACTGTATTCCAGCGGTGGTATTTTATGATTTATGTGAACGATTTGAATCCTTTGCTGACTTTGTAGAGGCAGAAGATAGTACGCGTTTAAAACAAGCGGTAGAAAGCAAAAGTGACGATGCCAATGCGCTTACCACTTCCAAAGTAAAAAAATTAATTACACGCGAACCTTTGATTGTTCCGATTGATACAAGTGTACAAGCCGTTGCACAAATGATGGCCGAAGAATATCAATCTGCCGCTTTAATTAACGACCCTAGCATTGATGACAGTGAAGGGAATAACCTAGTGGGTCTGATTTCGGAACATGATTTATGTGCAAAAGTAATTGCTGCAGGCTTAAGCATTGATAGCCCCGTTTCCGAGGTCATGTCAACAGAACTGATTTCTTTAGATCATAATGCCTATATTTTTGAAGCCATGTTGATGATGTTACGTAACAACGTACATCATTTACCTGTCCTTAAAAATAAAAAACCAATCGGCTTAATTGAAGTCTCTGACATTATTCGTTATGAATCTCAAAATAGTTTGTTGTTTGTGAGTAGCATTTTCCAACAACAAAGCCCCGAAGATCTTGCGCTATTATCAAAACAGCTGAAAGATTGTTTTGTGCGTATGGTGAATGAAGATGCGAACTCGCACATGGTTGGGCGTGCGATGTCTGAGATTGGACGTAGCTTTAAACAACGTTTATTAGAATTAGCTGAAGAGCAGTTTGGCCCTGCACCTATTCCATATTGTTTCTTAGCATTAGGTTCAATGGCCCGTGATGAACAACTGATGGTAACCGATCAAGATAACGCCATTATTCTGGATAATAGTTATGACCCGGCTGTACACGGTGAGTACTTTGAAAAATTATCACACTTTGTTTGTGATGGTTTAGCTGCCTGCGGTTACATTTATTGTACTGGTGATATTATGGCCACTAATCCAGAGTTCCGTAAAACGCAAACGGAATGGGAAGAATGCTTCGCCAGTTGGATTGATAATCCCAACCCTAAAGCGCTATTAAATTGTAATATTTTCTTTGATTTAACCGGTGTTTATGGGCGCATTAAATGGGCAGAACATTTAAATGCCTTTATTTTACGACGTGCCAAAAAGAATAATCGTTTCTTGGCATGTTTGGCTCGTAATGCGCTTAATAGAAAACCACCTCTGGGTTTCTTTAAAGACTTTGTGATGGAGAGCGATGGCCGCCATAACAACTCAATAAACTTAAAACGTCGTGGAACCGCACCACTTGCGGACTTGATTCGCGTACATGCATTAGCCATTGGCTCTCAATCTCAGAACTCCTTTGATCGTTTAGAAGATATTATTGAAGCGGGAATTCTACCTAAATCTAAAGGTGCTGATTTACAGCATGCCATGGAGCTTATTTCACTAGTACGATTACGCCACCAAGCATTAGATATTGAATCAGATATTGAGCCTGATAATAATATTGAACCTGAAAATATGTCTGATTTTGAAAGACGAAATTTAAAGGATGCGTTTTTAGTATTAAGTAATGCGCAAAATTTCTTGAAATATCGTTATAGCGCCACTCTTTAAGGATCGTCTATGTATAATTTTATTAACAAAGAGGTCTTAAACTGGTCTGCTTTTTTGAAGTTAAAAGCCCAGTTAAGCAAGGATTCACGCCTAAAGAAATTTTATGATGTGGGTACATACCATGACGACACAAAACTTCAAGACATTGAATTTGTTGCTTTAGACTTTGAAACGACGGGGTTAGATCCTAAGAAAAATAGCATTATTAGTATTGGTTTAGTGCCTTTTAACTTAAAGCGTATTTATTGTAATCAAGCTAAAAGTTGGTTTATTAACCCTAAAGATAAGTTACAAGAAGACTCCATTATCATTCATGGGATCACCCATTCAGATTTAAAAGGCGCTCCGGACTTAAGGCGTATTCTGGATCAGTTACTTGAGCAATTAGCGGGTAAAGTGGTGGTTGTTCATTACCGTAATATAGAGCGCCCTTTTTTAGATTTGCATTTACGTGCGCTTTTTAAGGAAGGCATTGTTTTTCCTGTTGTTGATACTATGCAAATCGAATCTAACATACAAAGAAAACTAGCAGCTGGATTTTTTAATCGATTACGTGGTAAAAAACCTGCCTCGATTCGCCTAGGGCAAAGTCGAACGCGCTATAACTTACCGACTTATCAGCCACATGATGCCTTAACAGATGCAATTGCTACTGCAGAGTTGCTACAGGCACAAGTGGGCTATCATTTTAGCCCTGATACGCCAATTAAGGATCTCTGGTTGTAGTTTTGAAAGCTGTTATAGTTTGAAAAGGGCATAGTTTGAAAGTGCTTATAGAGTTTTAGCAGCTACAAAATCGATAAAGTTACTTGCTAACAACAGCATTGGCCTTTCTAACAATAGTGCTAATACTATTACGTTCTATTGCTAGCAAGTTCTTTTCATGGTTGATCTACATTTCCGATCTACTACTAGCGTATAAGCCAGTATCTCCCCCCTCAAGTAACTAGTTATGTTCTAAAGTTATAACTCTATTTAATATAGTAAACAGGGATTTGCAAACAGAGCTTTGTAAGCAGGATTTTCTAGTCGGTATTCCAAGGGTAAAAGTAGAAGCAAACATGAAAGATGTGAATAAAGGTACAACTTAACTCATTAGAACCTCTCCGTTACACCAGTATCAATTCACTTCTCAGTTTTATATTTTATATTACATTGGCATAAAGTAGCTTGGTGGGTTCAACATTAAAACGGATCTTTTTATAATTTTTAGACTCGTCTAGCACTCAACCTAATAATGAATATAGTAAGAAATCCATCATCAAATCTATAATTAACGCTGCAATTATTGGTTATTTTCTAGTTATCTGCTAATGGTGACCTATGGACACCATTAAATCGTACTATCGCTATTAAAATGTATTCAAATTTATAAACTAAATTCTTAAAAATTTTTTTAACTCCGCAAATAAGTTTCACCTTTTAACTGTTTTTTTAATAAAATTGATCTATTTATTGAGTGTGAAAATGCATATCTTAAGTAGTTTACAGCAAAAGATATTTCTTTTTTTAATACTGTTTTTTTGTTTTTATAAGTAAATGACAACAAATTATTTAGCCTTATTCAGGTAATTACAAATACAATAAATAAGCTCAGTTCTTTAATTCTTGTTAGTATTTTGTTTATTTCTATTGGCTTTTTTATTTAAATTTCATTACCACGCAATGTGCTTATGAGCATTACCCTCATTGACTTGTCTGCTTGATAAAAAGGATATATTTATCCGTTCATAGCTGCTTATCTTCACTTTAAAAACAAGCTGACCATTATCCTTCCAATCATAAAAAACACATCTAACTACTGTTATTGCTGGGTTTATTCATTAGCACCACAAAGTGAACCATTTCTTCATTCCATCCGTATCACCATCTTTACGATGCACAAATGAATTCAATTATTTGTCATTTCTTAACCTGCTATTAACCTCATGAAGACTATTATCTTCATAAACAACGACCGATAAAGCGTAAAACATGACGGTTGTTGTAAAGGTGATAACAGATGAATAAACACACGGTTTACAAAATAATTTGCAATAAAGGAAATTTATTTCCCACC
>NZ_JALAAC010000066.1:0-8522 GCF_037546855.1 Vibrio sp. 1-Bac 57
TTATCTTTATTCATGCTCTGATTTGCTCATTGATAGTGGTTTGGAGATTACTATCAGATCAAATTCAGAGCATGTTTTCAACTGATTTTTTTCTTAAGATCCAACCTATGAATAAAACTTAAATAAAAGCGAGTGAATAGATTATTCACTCGCTTTTATTGATTAAGGTAGGTTCATTGAATAGTTAATTCAAACTCAATTAAGCGCAATAATAATTAGAAGAATCCCATTGGGTTAATATCGTAGCTGATCAACATATTTTTCGTTTGTTGATAATGATCTAACATCATTTTGTGATTTTCTCGCCCTATTCCCGATTGCTTGTAACCACCAAATGCGGCGTGTGCAGGATACAAGTGGTAACAGTTTGTCCATACACGACCGGCTTTAATACCTCGGCCCATTCGGTAAGCTCGGTTACTATCGCGCGTCCATAATCCGGCTCCTAAACCAAACTGTGTGTCATTAGCAATTTCCAATGCATGAGCTTCATCTTTAAAGGTTGTTACACTGATCACCGGTCCAAAAATTTCTTCTTGGAACACGCGCATATCATTGGTCCCTTTTAATAACGTTGGCTGAATGTAAAAACCTGCATGAGCCCCTTCTACGTTTTCAATGGCACCACCAGCAAGTACTTCAGCGCCCTCTTCACGACCGATATCAATATACGAAAGAATTTTGTCATATTGGGCTTTAGAGACTTGTGCTCCGACCTGACTCTCAGTGTTAAGCGGATTACCTTGAATAATTGCTTTGGTTCGTGCAATAAGACGTTTAATAAATTCATCGGCAATTGACTCTTCCACCAATAAACGTGATGGGGAAGTACAAACCTCGCCTTGGTTAAAGAATGCTAAAGTTGCACCTTCAACACATTTATCAATATAAGTATCTTCGTGATTCATAATATCTGCAAAGAAGATATTAGGTGATTTCCCACCTAACTCGACGGTTGAAGGGATCATATTTTCCGCTGCACATTTCAAAATATGCTTACCAACTGGGCTTGAACCAGTAAAAGCAATCTTAGCAATACGCGTTGATGTGGCTAAAGCTTGTCCTGCTTCTGCACCAAAGCCATTAACTATATTTAATACACCAGGTGGTAATAGGTCACAGATCAACTCCATCAAGAATAAGATAGAAAGCGGTGTTTGTTCCGCAGGTTTTAAAACAATGCAGTTACCTGCTGCTAATGCTGGTGGGATTTTCCAAGCCGCCATTAATAATGGGAAATTCCAAGGGATAATTTGCCCCACCACGCCTAATGGTTCATGAAAATGATAGGCAACGGTGTTTTGATCTATTTCACCAATAGAGCCCTCTTGAGCACGAATACAGCCTGCAAAATATCTAAAATGATCAACGGCTAGCGGTACATCTGCACCCATGGTTTCACGAATACATTTACCGTTATCCCATGTTTCTACTAACGCCAACAACTCTAAATTTGCTTCAATACGATCTGCTATTTTCAATAATATATTAGAGCGCTCAGTCACCGAGGTATTACCCCATGCTTCTTTCGCTTGGTGCGCTGCATCTAACGCAAGTTCAATATCGTCTCCGTCAGAACGCGCAACTTCACAAACATCATCTCCGGTTACAGGTGTCTTGTTGGTGTAATACTTACCATTAACGGGCGCAACCCACTGCCCGCCGATATAGTTATTGTATTGTGTTTTAAAGACCACTGTCGATTCCATTGAACCAGGATTTGGATAAATCATGAACACCTCTCAGTTATTTTCACTCCATTGTGTAATAGTTATCATATTCATTAATTTGTAGTCTGCGTGACTATAAATTCACAATTGTTGACTGTCAGTTCCAAATCTAAAGAGAATGATATTTATGATAAGTGAAAGCCTTAATAAGCAACGTAAAGCACATCAAGTCTTAATAGAAAGCAAAATATCCTTTGCTGGAGAGCAAGCTGAGTTGAGTGTTTATGACACTTTTGAGCAGGCAACCAATATTGAACTGGTTTCTGATCAACTCATGTTTTGTGGAATGTTGACGGGTAAAAAAATAATGCACAATAATCAGCGTGATTTTGAAACGCATTTTTTACCGCACGAATCCTTTATTATTGCCCCTAATCGCATGGTTGAAATAGACTTTCCTACGGCAACGATTGACAGCCCTACTACATGTATCGCTATTGAAATAAGCCAGAAACGTATAAAGAAGATTTGTAAGCAATTGAATAATAGCGCGCCACTTTCAGTTTACGAACAAGAATGGCGCTATGACGATAAATTAATGCACACTCACCATAACACTCAGACTCAAGCATTACTGGACCGCATGATAGGTATATTTAGCGAAAACCATCAAGACAGAAGCTTTATGATTGATTTGGCGGTTAGCGAATTAATTACGCGCTTACTACGACACCAAACCCGTGACTTTATTATTTGCCACAGTTTAGCTCAGCCCGATCATAACGGTATTAATAGCGTCATTGACCATTTACATAAAAATTTAAAAGAAGAGATTAATATAGATAGTTTGAGTAAAATTTCATGCATGAGTCGCACTAAGTTTTTTAATGAGTTTAAACAGGTAATAGGCAGCACGCCACGAGAGTTTCTATTTCAACTACGTCTTAAAAAAGCAGCCGACTTATTAAGAAAGAATAAATCAGTAACACAAGTCTGTTTTGCGACAGGTTACCTAAATACCAGTCACTTTAGCCGCAGCTTTAAAAAGTTCTTTGGTATGAATCCAAGTGAATACAAGCTTCGACACTGCCCTCCTTTATTAAGCTCGTAAATACCTATTACAAACTTCCTTTGGCAGCGCCATATTCTTAACATTCCGATTAAACATAGCTATTGAACATAGCAATTGGACATAGCAATTAAACATTGCCTTTAGACAGTACCCTTAAACAATATTATTAAATAATGTCCTTAAACAATGCAGTTAAAGAATGCCATCAAGCAATTCTATTAATGAGTGTTATTGCACAATATTGTAAATGTAAGCAGCGGTGATCAGAATCACCATACCAATGCCTTTCAGTAAGCCCTTTTTATTAGCTTGATCATCGACCTTCATATATTTACCAGAACCAAAATGAGCAAATACACACAGTAAAATAGCCAAAATCAAGGCAATTTGCTCCCCTTCTTTTGCACCATCAAAAGCAGAAAAAATGTCACCAATCATCAGGCTGATCGCCGATGGAATAACAAATAATGGCGTACGTGTCAGTAGAGAATAGGCAATAAAAAAGACAAGTATTGTTAGTGGCAGGCGGTAAGGGGTTAACTTAGACGGTTTCATAATGTTCTTCTGTTAGGTTATGTTAAGTATTTATTAAGCGCGTAGATTACCTAAGCCAATATTTTTAGCAATCTATTCGGTCCATAAAGTCGTCAAACTCACTTAAGTAGTGACCTGCCACAAAAAATCAGCAGATTTAGTAACATAGTCTTTGGCTATTGCACTAATGACAATAAACGATTTAACCTAACTCTTATAAAAGGATAAATTATTAGGACATCACCTCAATTCTGGTTAATGAAAGCGGAATTGAGGTTAGTTAAAATCATAAAATTATATTTTTGGGCTATACAGTGCCGTTAGTTTTGCGTAGTTCAAGGCGAATTATTGAAGCAATAACTGGTTATTGAGAGATAATTTAACGAAGAAATCCGCGGAAATAGCGGTGCTGTATCGCTTTGCTTATCCAGAACTGAGGTTACATCACCTTGGAGAAATAATGAGCCAACTCACTAATAACACTTTGTCTAAAAACCACTCACCGATGAAAGTCGGTAATTGCTCTGCACCCTTGCCAATTGAAGGTACTGCCCTAGTGGTTGAAGGAGGAGGACAACGAGGTATTTTTACAGCAGGAATATTAGACAGTTGGTTAGCACATGACTTTAATCCTTTTGAATTATTAATTGGAACTTCAGCAGGTGCACAAAATTTATCAGCTTATCTCACTCAGCAATCGGGTTACGCTAAACGTTCAATAATGCAGTTATCAAAGCACCCAGAATTCTTTAATATGAAGCGTTCATTTTTAGGCGGGCATACGGTTGATCTTGATTGGTATTTTAATAAGGCTCAAGAGCCTGAATACCAACTTAATTTAAATTGTGCACAAGCTCAGCTGCAACATCGTCAGCTGCTTTTCTCTGCGACCAACAGTAATGGATTTCGCCCTGCTTTGCTTGAACCAACAGCAGACAGTTGGTTAACAATGCTTAAAGCATCCAGCGCGTTACCTTATTTATATAAAAAAGGGGTGGCGATTGATGGAAATTATTATGTCGATGGTGGTGTTGCACTACCTATACCCATTCAAGAGGCTTATCAACGCGGCGCTAAAAAAATAATAGTAATTAGAACCGTTCCAACCGATCAAAGCGCACATTCTCCATGGGCACATAAGATCAAATCTTGGGTTTGTAAAACACAACGCTGCCCTCGTGTATTAGATTTAATTACAGGGCATGAGAATGCCTACAGCGAAGCAGTAGACTTTATACATCAACCACCAGCAGGTACTCAGATTATTGAAATAGCGCCCGCTAACAAGCTATCTAGCCGCTTGTTGGGAAGCAGCGATCAAGCATTAGCGGCAGATTATCAAATGGGATATGAAATTGGCACACGCTTTTTAGAAAGCCAGTCGGCACAATTATTCACACAGCATTAAAAGTAAAAAAATTAACTTTGTTTATATCAACGCTGCTTATATTGTGTTGGGCAATAGGCTCTGCTTATCTCTGGCGACCTCAACTTAAGGTGCTTACTTTTGCGACCGCTGACACGGCGGCGCCATAATTTAAAGCTACCCGATTTCATTTTATTGCGCATGAGTTTGATGACGCCTTGCTCATCAAGGCCAAACTCTTGTTTAATCGCTTCAAAGGGGGTTCTATCTTCCCAGGCCATTTCTATCACTCTAGACTCTTCACTTTCACTAAATACTGTCATTCAAATTCCTACCTTAATATTTAACCTCCGTTCTGCATAAGCAAAACGAACCCACACTGTTATTTAACAAATGAATACGTTGAACAAGCAATCTGGGTTTAACTGCTAGTATAAAAATAACGTTATTACTCCACTTTTATTATTAGGCTTTAGATATTGGACTTTTTAATATTAGGCTAAGGTTATTTAAGTCGGCTGTAAAATTTTTTGAAGTGTAATAAAGCTGTCATACAGGTCCTTTAGGCTACTGCTCATTGAATAAATACTCCCCCCAGAATAAGGAAGTCTAATGTCGCATTTTTTAGAGAAAGAAACTGATTTCAGTAAAATGGTTGATGCTCGTTTATCTCGCCGTAATTTTTTATTTGCTTCAGCAGCAGTCGGTGCAGGTGCATTTTTAGCACTCAATCCTGTCGCGAAAGCAGTGGCGGCAACGATGGATAGCACTCTATTAAACTTTACCGCTATTCCGACTTCAACAAGTGACAGTATTGTGGTGCCAAAAGGCTACAGTGTGAGCAACTTAATGTCATGGGGAGATCCTATTTTCAATAATGCACCGGCTTTTAATGCAAATGGTCAACAAGACTCAGCAGCCCAAGCGGTGCAATTTGGTGATAATACCGATGGCATGAGTATTTTCCCGCTTTCCAAAGATCACGCTATTCTTGCGGTGAACAATGAATACACTAATTATGAGTATCTGTTTGCACATCAAGGTAAATCAATGACCGCTGAGGATGTTAAAAAAGCACAAGCTGCAGTGGGTATA
This sequence comes from Vibrio sp. 1-Bac 57, assembly GCF_037546855.1. NCBI lineage: Bacteria > Pseudomonadati > Pseudomonadota > Gammaproteobacteria > Vibrionales > Vibrionaceae > Vibrio > Vibrio sp. 1-Bac 57. The sequence goes on from NZ_JALAAC010000066.1 coordinate 5,738, forward strand.
ACCATAGTAGAAATCACTAAACAGAATGGTCAATGGACGATGGATAAAAACGGCAAAGCAAATCGCCGTATTACAGCCAATACAGAAATGTTAGTGACAGGGCCAGCTGCAGGCCACGATTTATTAAAAACCAAAGCAGATCCAACAGGTAAAAAGGTATTAGGCACCTTTAACAACTGTGCGAACGGTGAAACACCTTGGGGAACTTATTTAACCTGTGAAGAGAATTTTAATGGGTTCTTTGGTGCAGAAGCTGATGTGCCATTAACAGCTGATGATAAACGTTATGGAATTAAAGCAGAGCAAAGTAAATATCAATGGCATAACTTTGATCCACGCTTTGACCTTGCTCAAAACCCAAATGAACCTAACCGCCATGGTTGGGTGGTTGAAATTGATCCAAACGATCCTACTTCAACGCCATTAAAACGTACTGCTTTGGGCCGCTTTAAACATGAAAATGCCGCATTAGTCGTTAATGATGATGGTCATGTTGTTGTTTATCTTGGTGACGACGAGCGTGGTGAGCATTTATATAAATTTGTCACTAAAAATAAATACCAAGAAGGCAATCACAGCGAAAATCGTAACTTACTTGAAGAAGGAACGCTTTACGTGGCTAAGTTTGCAATGCAAGCAGACAAGCTAGAAGGTGACGGTCAGTGGTTAGAGCTCACTCACGGCAAGAATGGTTTAACCAAAGAAAATGGCTTTAATAGCCAAGCAGAAGTGATGATTTTTGCACGACGTGCAGCAACACAAGTCGGCGCAACTACCATGGACAGACCAGAATGGGTCGCAGTTCACCCTGATAAAAAACATGTTTTCTGTACCTTAACTAATAATAAAAATCGAGGCGTAAAAGAAGGGCAAGATGTTGAAGGCCCTAACCCTCGTGCCGAAAACCATTATGGTCAAATCGTCCGCTGGGCACCAACAAACCATAACCACAGCAGTGCAACTTTTAAATGGGATTTATACTTAATCGCCGGTAATCCAACGGTCCATAAAGATAACCTATACGCAGGCAGTAACAATATTAATAAAGATAATATGTTTAATAGCCCAGATGGTATCGGCTTTGATAAAGCAGGACGTTTATGGATCCAAACCGATGGCAATTACTCAAATGAAGGTGACTTTGCAGGCCAGGGTAATAACCAAATGTTATGTGGCGATCCTAAAACAGGTGAAGTACGTCGTTTCTTAACCGGTCCAGTTGGTTGTGAAATCACAGGCTTAACCTTCTCTGAAGATCAAAAAACCATGTTCGTCGGTGTACAGCATCCAAGTGGACACTTTCCTAATGGTAATACGAGTAAACCCCGCTCAACCATTGTCATGATCAGTAAAGAGGATGGTGGTGTGATCGGTAGTTAAAGATCGATACAAGGATAATGGCGTTGATTACGAACTAATGTTAACGCTATTAATTTGTCGGTATTGATTTTGAAAGGACAATAAAAAAACATGCTCGATACATTGTTATTGAGCATGTTTATTACTGATAAAGAAATTGCTGTAGATAAATCATGGCGAATAAATCGCAGTGACTTAATATAGAAATATATTTCAGAAACTAAATATAGAAAATAACTCTCAGACAATAAATATCAGAAAATAAAAGCCACCGGCAGAGTTAACTGTGATGGCTTAATGATTACTAAGTAATTGATAAGTAATTTGCTATTAGTATTAAAGCTTTATCCATGCAACGAGATGACCAGTAGGTCAACCGTAGAGGAATTCATTAATCCACTAGCAGATGGACTTAATCGACTCCAAAAATCATGGTGATGACCACATACGATCAAGTCTATACCCGCTTCTTTAACCGGTTTCTCTAAACTATGACTTATATCCCCTTCAACGATAAACTTACGTTCAATAGGATAACCAATATCAGCGGAAAAAGTCCCCAATTTATCACTCAGTTCTTTCGAACTTGGATTCTCAAACTCCAGCCCTGCAAGCTCTATATCAATTAACCCACCGTATCCAGACTCATGAAACATTTGCCTGTTGGAATGGACTAAAGATAACTTAGCATTTAATGCTTTAGCCAGATTGACCGCTTTTTCAAGAACATTCTGGCTCCCCTCATCGAAATCGATAGCAACTAAAATATGACGGTAGCTCATCTGTTTCCTCCTCAGTTATTTGCCTCTTTATAATATTAGTACTGAACGTATAACTGATTGTGTATTTACCTAACATAAATACAAAAACATCAGCCTTTCAAGCACTCTATTGATCTAGATCATTTTATTAAGAAGCTCTTTCGGCGCTTAAAAATTTCAGATAAATAATCAATGTAAATACAGTTCTCCCTACTTTGATTTACTTAACTTTAACGCAATTGCGTCCCGCAGATTTTGCACAATAGAGAGCTTTATCTGCTTTGATCAGTAATGGCGACAAATCTTCTTCATCACTATAATCAGCGACGCCCGCACTAACAGTTTGCTGTAAATTAGGTGAAATAGTTGACCAGTCATACTTAGCAATGTTCTCAACTAACCTATTAGCGATTTCTATCGCTTTAGTTTTATCGATATTAGGCAATAACACCACAAACTCTTCACCGCCGATACGACCGACTACATCTGAATCTCGCATCATACTTTTACTAATTAAGGCAATTTTTGTGAGTACTTTATCGCCCATATCATGTCCAAAAGTATCATTAACGTTTTTAAAATGATCGGCATCAAATGAGATAATTGAAAACGGTGTTGCTGATTCCTTAGCTTGATTTAAAAATTGATTGCCTTGTATATAAATT
>NZ_JALAAC010000067.1:0-7828 GCF_037546855.1 Vibrio sp. 1-Bac 57
TTCGGGACTCTATTCGACCATGACCTGCATCTACTTCTTCATGGAACTGATGAGGTACATTAGAAAAATTATCTTCACGGCATATAGTAAAAAAGTCTTTAATCGACTGATGCAAATTCCCCTGATTACCTTTAACTGCAAGTACATAGTCAGCGCCTTTACTTTTAATTTTTGTTGCAATAGCTTTTTGGCAGCCCATTGCATCAATCGTTACTATGCTACCTTCGACATCTAATAAATCGAGGAGTTGAGGGATAGCAGTGATCTCATTTGATTTTTCTTCTGTCTTTATTTGGCCAAGAACTACACCATTATTTGCAGCAAATGTACTGACCATGTGGATTGCACTCTTTTTAGATTGCTTATCAAATGAGCCTCTGACTGTTTTGCCATCAATGGCGATAACTTCGCCTTTTGTTGAGACATGAGCCGCTTTCATCCAACTGATAAAACAATGTTGTAATTTGTCTGGTGCTATTGTTGAAATAACACGGGCGATGGTGTCATGGACTGGAATACCGTTTTCAAATGAGCCATATTTATCAAGCAGTTCTTTTTTATTATGAGCAACTTCTTCTATAGCTTCCCATCCATCGGCACCACAGATTACACCCACAATAAGTGTTAATAGAATATCATGAAGTTTATGCTCAACTTTAGACTGTTGGCGAAGATCGGGAATTGAAGAAAAATGTTCATTAAAAGCAGATAACATAAATGGCTCCTATTTATAAGAAGCCTATTTGATCATAGTTTACTACATGAATACAAGTTCATGATCTTGCCCTGAACTCTTGACGAAGATAAACACTCGCCCCCAATAACCCAGGGTTATTATGGGTAATTAAAAAAGTTGGAATAGATGATAGATACGCTTTAAAACGCCCTTTATCTTCAAAGAAATGCCTGAACTCGCTAGATTGAAATAACTCAGCAAAGCGAGGTACGATACCGCCCGCGATGTAAACACCTCCTGTACAAGCTAGGTTTAATGCAAGGTTACCAGCAAAACTGCCCATCACTTGACAAAAAACATCCAGACTTCTCCGTGCCAAATCACAACTTCCGTCTAATGCCGCTTTAGATACCTCATTCGGCTGCTCAAATTTAACTTCACGTTTAGATAAAGCACAAAGACTTTGGTATAAATTGACTAAACCTTGCCCGGACAAAATACGCTCTGCAGAAACGTGACCAAATTTCGCTTGTAGTAAACATAAAATATCAGCCTGTTCTGGTGTATTAGCTGCGAAACTTACGTGTCCACCTTCACCATCCAAACTGATCCATTTATCCGCCGATTTAATAATGTGTGAAACACCCAGCCCTGTCCCAGGACCAAAGATAGCCGTTACAGCATTCTCTTTACATTCACCACCACCTACTTGTATTTTTTCTACTGAAGAAAGAAAGGGTACCGCTAATGAAATTGCGGTGTAGTCATTGATGACATATAAGGACGCTAATTTTAATCTTTCTTTAAGTGCTTGCTTAGAAAAATCCCAACTTAAATTGGTCATCACAACATGATCATTTTCAACGGGACAAGCAATACCAATACAAAGGTGTTTCACTTCACCTTGTAATATTTCAAAGTATTGAGTCAGTGCAACTTCAAGTGTTATAAATTCGGCACAAGCAAATTCATTTAATTGACTCAACTCCCCCGTTTTAACATCACAAACAGCAAGTCGGATATTTGTACCACCAACATCAGCAACAACAGATAACATTTTTTCTCCTTGGATCATTTATAGTTATACCAAATGTGATCCAGTATTATTTTTTATTAAACATGCGATGAGTTCTAAAATAAAACAGTCCCATTATTAATTTCATGAATACACTCCTTGCAAAGGAATCAATGACTTAATAAAGACTAAGCAACTTCCACATCAACCAACACCCCAAAATGATCAGACACAATAGGATAAAAATCGTTATTAAAAATTGTCTGATGCTGCTTTACCACAACCAATTGATTACTAAGAATCAAATCAATCCGTAAAGCCTGGCTATTTTGTTGCCAACCATCAATATTTTTAATCACAGTGGCACCAGCATCTTTTGTTTCTGCTATTTCATAACAATCAATTAAACCGCGCTGTAATACATAATCATAACCTTCATCGCGTATATGACTCGGGTTATTGAAATCACCCAATAGAAAGCTCAACCCTGTTGATAATGTCGCCGTGATACGTTTGATATGCTCCTCAAATGGGCTCTCTGAGTCATTCCACCAGCCGCAATGACAATTATAAAAATCGAACTCACCTTGTTGAAAAGCGACTTTAATACGCACTGCTCGTCGATGTTTCCAAAAGTTCACATCATAGTTATCACTTAAGTCAATGACCTCATGTTCAACAATGGGCAATCGAGTCAAAAATGCTACCCCCTCTTGATATACTTCATAACTTTGGTGAACAAAATCCCACGTAAGTTGGTAGTGATGACCGTGTTCTGCCAGTTTTTTCTGTAATAAATAACCATAGTTATCAGCTAACACGGGATGATTACTCAATATACTGGCATCAACGACCGGACTATCTTGGCATTGATTAACCTCTTGTAATGCAATCACATCGCACCCTTGTTCAATAATGGCTTGCGCTACTATATCCAACTTTTCTAACTGTTTATCTTCTTGCCAACTATGGGTATTTAGCGTCAATAACTTCATTTATTATTCGCTTATTTAATGTACTGAGATAGAAACGCAGCTTCAAGGCTGCGTTTATCGATATTGTTCGCTTGTTGTTCACACCTAATATAGAGAATGAATTACACAGGTTGCTCTGAAAACTTAGCAAGTAACCTAGATTTAATCACATCCACTCCAGGACCATAAATAGCTTGTACACCCTGTTCTTTAACCACTAATCCAAGTGCTCCCGTGGATTTCCATAACGAGTATTCAGCAACCAATAGCGGATCATTAACCGTAATACGCAAGCGAGTCATACAAGCATCAATCTCAGTAATATTGCCACGCCCCCCTAAATTTTGAATAATAATGTCAAGCTTGTCATCTTGCGACATAGCTTCTGCATTTTCATCTAGATAGTTACCCTTACGCCCTGGTGTTGGTAAATGAAACTTCACAATTAGCAAACGGAACAGCGCATAGTTAACGACAAAGAAAACAACACACACCAACGCGAAACGAATTAAATCACCTCCTATGCCCGCTGAAATCATCATTGGTATACGAGTGAGTAATTCAATCAAACCAAAGGCATGTACACGTAGATCCATAACATCCACCAATGCAAATGCAATGCCTGTTAACACCGCGTGTGCAACATACAAAACGGGAGCAATGAACATAAACATGAATTCAATGGGTTCAGTCACACCCGTTAATAACACCGCAAGACCAGCGGATAAAAACATCGGTTTATATTGCTTACGTTTATCATTATCAACACAGTGATACATCGCAAGCCCAATCCCAATCAATGATGACGCTGCTATAATTACCTGCCCCGCTTTAAAACGTGCTGGATGCACAGTATCCAATAAATGCTGGTAAGTTGCCGGATCGGTTAATTTAAGATTATTCAAATCACTTATCCAAGCAAGCCATAATGGATCTTGGCCATAAACACTTGAGCCCGCACTAGCCCCAGTCAAAAGCTCATAAGAACCACCCAACTCTGTGTAATTCATTGGAATTGTTAAGGTGTGATGTAAACCAAACGGCAGTAATAAACGCTCTAACGTACCATACAAGAAAGGAGCTGTGATGGGCGCACTGTCTTTAGAGGTTGCAATCCATTGACCAAAATCATTGAGTGCACCTTGAATTAAAGGCCATACTATCGATAAACCAAGTGCAATGATCACCGAATAGAAAATAACCATAAAAGGCACAAAACGCTTACCGTTAAAAAATGCTAATGCCTCAGGTAACCGAGAGAAATCATAGTAACGGTTATATAAGTTGGCACCTAAATAGCCGGACATAATACCGATAAAAACACCCATATTTAGCGCAGGAGCGCCTAAAATATTAGTAAAAAATTGAGAGACAGGCAGCTCAGTTCCAAATAAACTCATCACAATCGCATGAGGATCACTCAGCATATCGTTATTTACGCCCAATATAACCCCGGTGATACGGTTAATTAATATGAAAGCAATGAGCGCAGCAAATGCGCCACCCGCACGTTCTTTTGCCCACGAACCACCGATAGCGACAGCAAATAACAGGTGCAGGTTAACAATAATTCCCCAACCAATATTTTCCATAATATGGCCTAGCGTTTCAATAGCACCGAACCCACCAGCATACATTGCGACGACTTTACCTAATGAAATCATAATACCGGCTGCTGGCATCACCGCGATAACAACGATAAGTGATTTTCCAAATCTTTGCCAAAAATCAAATGATAGTAATTTACTCATAACTAATTCCTTGGTTGTAATGCAGGTTAACGTCATCAACGCCCTGCCATAAATATAATTTAATGTTTTCTTACAAATATATATGCTGCATAAGCGGGGGCTATTTGCGTGGTTATAAAATCCGACCGAATGTGTTCATTATTGATAGTTTGGTTATCAAGCATTAACGCTCCTAATTGTGCACTGTCGATATTAACGATGCTCTCTTGTGCATTTAAATTGGTAATAATGGTCCATGTCATATCTTGAGCAATGCGTTGATAAGCATAGATATTAGGATCGTCAGGCAGCAACAATTGATAACGACCAACCACCAAACTTTCATTTGATTTACGCAGAGCAATTAACTGCTTATAAAAATTCAAAATCGAGTTTGGATCTTGCTGTTGTTGTTCAACATTGATATCGGTGTAATTTGGATTCACAGCAAACCAAGGCGGCACCTCAGAAAAACCAGCAAAAGCATGGTCATTCCATTGCATTGGTAAACGACTATGATCACGGGATACTTGATTTAACAACGCCAAGATATTGTCGTTGGTTTGTCCTTGTTGCTTTAACTTTTGAATTAAATTTCTAGCAGACACATCATTAAAGTCGTTAAGAGATGTAAACTGACGATTTACCATGCCGATCTCTTGGCCCTGATAAATAAACGGGGTGCCTTTCATTAAAAAATAACAACTTGCTAAAGCGGTAGCACTGCCATACCAATAATCAGGATGAGCAAAGGTATCAATACTACGGGCTTGATCGTGATTCTCTAGATAAAGTGCGTTCCAGCCTTTACCTTCTAATGCATTTTGCCAATGCGATAAAATTTGTTTAAATCCCACTAAATCAAAACGCTCGCGACTTTGCTCTTCCGACCATAATTTCATGTGTTCAAACTGAAAAATCATATTAAAAACACCGCCTTGATCATGTTCGTTGGCTTCGGCAACCCAAGTTAATGCGTTTTCTGCAGCGACCCCGTTTGCCTCACCAACGGTAACAATATCAAAGGGTGAAAATGCCTGATCTCTTAGCTCATAGAGAGGCTTATCAATACCTTCAACATTCATGTGATAGTCAAATGAAGAAACATAATTTTCACCCTTTGGATTGGGTAAAGAAGGTAAACCTGCTTGTTTCTGAATATGGCTAATAGCATCCACACGGAAACCATCAATACCACGAGCCAACCACCAATGAATCATGTTAAATAATGCTTGTTTAACCTCAGGGTTTTCCCAATTAAGATCGGGCTGCTTTTTAGAAAATAGGTGCAGGTAATATTGTGCAGTTTTGGCATCATACTCCCATGCACTACCATGAAAAATACTTTCCCAGTTATTGGGATCGCGAGTCGGCTTTTCAGCTGTAGGCTCACAACCATCACGCCAAATATACCAATCACGTTTAGGACTATCTTTACTTTTACGAGATTCAATGAACCATGGATGCTCATCGCTAGTGTGGTTGATCACTAAATCCATAATAATACGAATGCCACGAGCATGAGCGGCACTGATTAATCGGTCGACATCCTCAAGGGTTCCAAAATCAGGATGAATTGCTTGATAGTCACTAATATCGTAACCGTTATCATCATTCGGTGATTCATAAAATGGACAAATCCATAATAAATCAATACCCAAATCAGCAAGGTAATCCAGCTTGGCAATAATCCCCTCAATATCACCAATACCATCTTGGTTTGTATCATAAAAACTACGGGGATAAATTTGGTAAGCAGTCGCTTTTTTCCACCACGCAAGTGGTTTTAAGTGAATATTATTGGTGTGTTTCATCTATTCAATCTTGAATGTGTTATCGTTAACACATATGATGAAATTGAATTTAATTGAATGCAATACGTTTTTAAATAAACTGTGAGCTTTCTCTGATTTTTATATCGAATTGGCCTTCAGCTGAACTGAAATCACGCTTAATCATTTTTTTAACGGCTTGGTAGCCCACTTGATAATAATTAAAAGCAACGGTACTAAGACTTGGTACTAATAAATCACTGTAGTCATAATCCCCTATGCCTATAATCCATAGGTTATGACCAATTTTTAATTGCTGTTCTTTGGCGCGGCGATATAAACGAATGGCAATATTATCGGTGGCACAAAAATAGACATTATTGGGCTGTAATTGAATTTCTTGGTATTCGATTTTTTGCTCTGAATCAGCCAATGCTTGCAACGAAAAATTCAGCTCTGGTATCGTGTCAGTAATGGTTTCTTGCATCAATTTAGTGCGGCTTGATAGCATGCGGTCATCATAAACATAATGTATGGCTTCGAGCGGTGCCTGCTGCTGTTTTAACTGAGTGATGGTTTGTGAGACTAACGCTTTAATCGCGGCTTGTTCAGGGTAATATAAACAGCAATGATGGGGGGTGTTTTTACCAATAAATAACACATTATCTAAGGTTTGATAAAAAGGCTCTTCGACACTGCGCTTTGAAGCAATAATAATTGTGCCCAATGCATTTAAGCCATTAAACTCTCTAACGGCTTGGCATTCTGACTCATGGCTAAACCCTGTGGCATGAAACAGCATTCGGACTTGTGATTCATTCGCCGCAGCCAGTGCCCCTTTAATCACTAAACTCGTTGTATATGACTCAATTCGAGGGGCAACGAAACCAATAATATTAGATTGGCTACGAATTGAGCGAGCAAATATATTAGGGGTATAATGACTTTCTTTGACGATAGCATCAATCTTAAGGCGATTCTCAGCCGAGACATAACCGTCATTAAAGTAACGTGACACGGTCATTGTTGAGATCCCAAGTTTTTTTGAAATCTCCGCCATGGTCATTTTTTTACCCATCACATTTTCTCCATCAATAATATATCATTGTCATATTATCCAATATTTTGGCTGAGAACACAGTAAATAAAAACACTATCTGATGATATACCCATGTTACTTAGACTTAAAAAACAAGTGCATAACTCGGATAGGTAGAAAACGCGATTAACTGAACATATGATAGTTATTTAATGGTTATACCAATTCCACTAAGTAACTGATCAATCCTACTGGTTAAAACAAGCGATTTCTGCGTTAAAAGTTTTGTAAAGGGAACAACTTATGTGGAGTCCCCTGTGTCAATCATAAAACTAGTAACTAAGAATAAAGCGCTCACTTATGTACGAGCTCTCATTGAGTAGCTAACTCAGGCTCTCTGATATTTACGCGCACAAGTAATCACATCTATTAAGGAAAGATTGGACATAAACTGTATTTAAGAAAAACATGTTAGCAGCTAGCTGAGTCTACTTTAGGACCTTGTACCGTCAAAAAGGCTCGGGTGTCCAGCTCTTTATGTATTGGACTGGTAAAATAAAAGGTCACAGATCTAAAAATAAATGACCTTGCAAATGAATTATTAACCTGTGCAGATAAAGCT
>NZ_JALAAC010000068.1:0-7204 GCF_037546855.1 Vibrio sp. 1-Bac 57
CTGTTATACAGTTATATATCAAATAAAATGACTGCATAGCTACGTAAACGGCACCTACCTTTTAACCGTTATCGTCACCCTGTAAATATTACTGTTAAGCTTTTGTTTGTAAAATGTTAAGAAAACTACCATTCATTTAAGTGATTTATTAAAAGTTATTCCTCATTTTTCTGTCAATTCCCATGGTGGATTCAACAATAAAGGGCCCTACATTCTAATTAAAACCTAGATCGCAGAATTATGCTTAATGATCTAGTTTGTTTAATTTAATCTAAATTGATCACAATCTATTAACTTATTAATAATATTTTAATGTGATGGACTTCGTTTTAAATGATTATAGAGATGAGTAATGTTTGTTTTAAATGTATTTCGTATGTATTTTGAATGTGTTTTGTATTCTGAGTTAATAGAAATTTTATACACTCTATTGAGTTTAACTGATAATGAGGGCTCAACTGGTTAATTAATTATTTTGTATCGTTACGATATGAATACCGTTTGATAAAAGATGATCGCAATATTATTAAACAGACATAGTTTCTAAATTTCAGTAAAAGTAATGAAACCACTGATTACAGTAACGAGTACCTATGATTATTGAATGAATTACGAAGCTTGTTTGGGTTTTCATAAATATGAAAAAAAGACGAATTGGAGGTGCTTTAAACTCAAAATTTGTTTTTAAATTTTTGTATTACATTGATGCAGTTGCTCTATCAAGTTGCTTAAATTAAGTAAAAAATTAATTTTCTGAGCAAAAAGAAGAAAAATAAAACTAATAACCAAATATAACAGTTAGTTATATTGTATTTTTCTCGTGTAGTCTAAATAAAATTTTACGGGTAATGAATTGGTGCATTTTATGCTCCTAATTCAAAATGGATGTAAATCGTATTCATATTATAAGTGATTTGAATTCGAGTTATTAATGTTGATCAATAAAGATAAGGATAATCTATGAAATCTATTTTTAAAATAGCAGCAATAACAGCTGCCGGCGTTATTTCTACTTCTGCTATATCTGCTACTCGATGGGATATGGCTACACCTTACGTAGATGCCACACACCATACTCAGAATATTCGTCAGTTTGCAGAGGATATAAACGCAGCAACTAATGGAGATTTTGAAATCATCGTACATGCTGGCGCTTCTTTGATTAAACATAAAGAGATACCAAGAGCAGTTCGCACCCAACAAGTGCCGATAGGGGAAGTATTTATTGGGATATTAGGTAATGAAGATCCTATCTATAAACTTGATAACCTCCCTTTTTTAGCAACTAATTTTACTGATGCAAAAAAGTTATACGAAGTATCAAAGCCAATTATTGAAGCAAAACTAAACAAAAATGGATTAATGTTATTGTATTCTGTGCCTTGGCCTCCTCAAGGTGTTTACAGTAAAGAGCCACTAACTAGTATTGATAGTTTTAAAGGTGCAAAACTACGTGCTTATAGTTCCACCCTATCCCGTTTAGCCGTTTTACTTGAAGCTTCTCCAACAACGGTTCAAACCGTTGAAATTCCGCAGGCATTTTCAACTGGTATTATCGATATGATGATCACATCACCCACTACCGGCGTGAGTAGCCAGTCTTGGGACTATGTTGACAACTATACGGATGTACAAGCGTGGATCCCTAAAAATATGGTGATTGTTAATAAACGTTCATTCAAACGATTAGATAAATCGATGCAATCAGCATTGTTAACTGCCGCGGCTGCCGCTGAAAAGCGTGGTTGGGAATTGGCGATTAATGAAACTGAAATTAAAAATAAAGAGTTAATGGAGCATGGGGTTAAAGTTGTAGATCCAAATCCTGAATTAATCAAAGCACTTACAGCTGTAGGTGATCAAATGTCACAAGAATGGGCTGAAGAGGCTGGTGCAGAAGGTAAAGCGCTTCTTGCTGAGTATCAGTAATAAATAACGCCTTCAGTAACGTTTTACTTATTAAACGTTACTGTTGTGACTATATTTTACCCATCCCTCAGAGAATGTTAGTTAAATATACGTTTATATCCTGAGTAAAAATTAATCCCTATATTTTTTTATTGTTTACTGTAGGAGTATTCACGATGAGAACTTTATTGAATCGAATATATTTAATCACTGGTGCATTATCGGGGTTATGTATCATCGCTATCTGTTGCATTATTCTTGCTCGAGTAATGGGTCGCTGGGTGGGTATTGAAGTGCCTTCTAGTGATGATTTTGCTGGTTTTTTACTTGCCGCTTCTAGTTTTTTAGGGTTGGCTTATACCTTTCGTGAAGGTGGACATATTCGAGTGAGTTTATTCACCTCAAGATTACCACTTGTCATTAACAAATGGGTTGAAAGAATTATTTTAAGCTTAGGCTGCGTTTTAATTCTTTATCTTACTTGGCAACTTGCCTACTTTGTTTATGAATCTTATCTATTTGATGAATTATCTTCAGGTTATGTGCCTATCGAGCTTTGGCTTGTTCAGTTGCCTTTAGCTGTGGGCATGATTATTTTTTCTGTGGCAATTATTGATCAAACCTTTTGTCATTTGTTTTTTGGTGAAGAGCTACCAAAATCTGAAGAGGAAGTATTAGCTGAAAGTGCTCCGATTGATTTATCGCAAACTAACTCATTAAATAAAGGAGCGTAAATTATGAATGAGATAACTATCGGCTTTATATTAATTGGTATTTTATTTGCACTGTTAGCCAGTGGGGTTTGGGTTGCTTTTACCTTGATCGCTGTTTCTATCGCAGGTCTTATGATGCTGGGTAACGATAATTTTGGATTGCTTTATACCACATCAACTTGGGGGGCTGTATCAGATTGGTCGTTAGCTGCATTACCGCTATTCATTTGGATGGGTGAAATACTCTTTAGAACACGTTTATCAAAAGATCTATTTGAAGGTTTAACCCCCTGGCTAAGTAGAGTTCCAGGGCGTTTACTGCACGTTAATATTTTAAGTTGTGGTATTTTTGCTGCTGTTTCTGGTTCATCTGCCGCAACGGCTGCCACCATTGGTAAAATGACTCTGCCAGAATTAAAGCGTCAAGGATATGATGACAAAATGGCGATAGCGACTTTAGCCGGTTCAGGTACGTTAGGTTTACTTATTCCTCCTTCGATAATTTTAATCGTATATGGCGTCGCAGCAGAAGTGTCTATTGGGCGTTTGTTTATGGCGGGAGCCTTACCAGGTTTGATGTTAGTGATCATGTTCATGGGATACACTGCTTATTGGTCATCAAAGCATGGTGATGGTATTGCGCAACAAACCAAACAATATTCCTGGAAAGAAAAGTTTTCTTCCTTATTACGTTTAATACCCGTTAGTGTACTTATCTTATTTATTATTGGCTCTATTTACGCAGGTTTAACAACGCCCACGGAAGCAGCTGCATTTGGTGTTCTTGGATCTTTAGTACTAGCATTAGGTAGTGGTTCACTAACTTTTAATAGCTTTACTGAAAGTTTAATGGGGGCGGTGAAAACATCATGCATGATTATTTTCATTCTAGCCGGGGCTGCTTTTTTAACAATGGCAATGGGGTTTATTGGTATACCAAGAATGCTAGCTGAAAATATAGCATTACTTAACTTGTCTCCTTATACCTTATTATTTTTACTGACTATCATGTTTGTTATTTTAGGTTGTTTTTTAGATGGTATTTCAGTTGTAGTACTCACCACTTCCGTTGTTCTCCCAATGGTTATTGAAGCTGGAATAGATCCTTTATGGTTTGGTATTTATATTGTTCTGGTTGTAGAAATGTCACAAATAACACCACCAGTGGGATTCAATTTGTTTGTTATTCAAAGCTTAACTGGACGAGATATATTGTTTGTTGCTAAAGCTGCTCTGCCATTCTTTTTCTTATTGGTTGCAGCTGTATTTATTGTCACCGTATTCCCTGAAATCGTAACCTGGCTTCCAAACTCAATGTCGAAAGGATAAATATATGCCCAAGCAAAAAAATAAGCCAACATCTGAGCACTTACCTATTTTGTCCTCTTCTCATTTAGTGGGTGAAAATGGGCTTGCGTTAAGTGAATTTGAATATGGATTAACCATGGTACACAACGCATTCCAACGTTGGACTCATTTATGTAGCAACGCTTGCGATCAGAATTTAAGTTCTTTGGATATTTTAGTGATTCATAATGTTTATCACAGAAAGAAGCCTAAGCGCATCACTGATGTAGCATTTACCCTAAATGTTGACGATACACATAACGTCTCATATTCAATAAGAAAAATGGTAAAAACTGGCATGCTTCAACATGAAAAAAGAGGCAAAGAAACATTTTATAGTGTGACTGACGAAGGTGAAGCCTTCTGCTTAGAGTATGCAAAAATTAGAGAAAAATGTTTAGTTCAAGCCTTAGAGCATATGTCTATCGACGATTCATTAGGGGAAACTGCTAAATTGATGAGAACGCTATCTGGTTTGTACGCACAGGCATCTCGAGCCGCAAGTTCTTTATAGCTGGTAGCCAGTATTGCTGATAGTTAATCGATGACTACAATTTAAATTTATTCAGGGGAATATAAATGCTTATTAATTGTGATATGGGTGAAAGTTTTGGTATCTGGAAGTTAGGTCAGGACGAACAGATCATGCCTTTCGTTGATATGGCGAATATAGCATGTGGTATGCATGCTTCAGATCCAAGTGTTATGTTACGAACAGTTCGTTGTGCAAAAGAACACGGTGTTCGTATTGGCGCACATCCTGGTTATGCAGATTTACAAGGTTTTGGTCGTCGTTTTATTGATATGCCATTGACTGATTTACAAGCGTTATTTATTTACCAGCTAGGCGCATTACAGGGAATTTGCAAGAGTGAAAATACCGCATTAAGTTATGTTAAGCCGCATGGTGCTCTTTATAATGCAATGATGAAGTCTGACGATATTTTTGTTGCTTTATTACAAGCACTTGCTAAATACGATGCAAAATTACCATTAATGGTGATGGCAGTTCCTGATTTTGCGCGTTATCAAAAATTTGCCTCTGAATACGGTATTACATTACTTTTTGAGGCCTTTGTTGACCGCACTTATCAAACAGATGGACGCTTAACGCCAAGAACTGAAGCCAATGCATGCCATACGAATTTAGAAGATATTTGTGATCAAGCCGTTCGTTTATTTAAAGAGCAATGCGTAATAAGTAAAGATGGAACAAGGGTCAGCATTAAAGCAGATACCTTGTGTATTCATGGAGATGGTGAATTGGCGGCTGAGATAGCAGAGGTTTTAAAAGTGAGATTGGCAGAATGCAAGTAAACCTTGTTAATGAAAATAGTGTCATTATCTACTTCTCCGATACCGTTTGTGCTGAAACAACCGATGAAATTACCTATGCTTGTCAGTTATTCAGATCTGAACTTAACGATACTCTTTCAGATATAGTGCCATCTTATACATCTATTCTACTTAGTTGTGATTTGCGTAAAACTGGATTACAAAATTTTGTAATCAATGTGCGTCGAGTACTAAACCAATTAGGTAATGTAGGCCTTACTAATCTGGTGCGTAATAAAATTGTACTACCTGTTTATTATGGTCAAGAAGTCGCACTTGACCACCGAGATGTCAGCTTACATACAGGCTTAGCATTTTCTGAAATAGTTAAACTACATACAGAAGAATGTTACCGAGTATTTGCAATCGGCTTTACACCTGGTTTTGCATTCTTAGGCAATACCCCAAAGCAAATGACAATACCTCGTAAGGCAAGCCCAAGGCTTAACGTTCCTAAAGGAAGCGTTGCGATAGCGGATAGGCAAACAGCTATTTATCCTAGTCAATCGCCTGGTGGTTGGCAAGTGATAGGGCGCACTCCAATAGATCTACTTGATGACTCAGAAGAGTGTTTAAGTAAATTTGCAATGGGTGATGAAGTCCGTTTTGAATCTATTGATAAACAAACCTTTTTGGCAATGGGTGGCCAACTGTAAATAAAAGAAGGTAAAAATTATGGCATTAGATATTGTTCAAGCAGGGCCATTAAGCTTATTGCAAGATCTTGGTCGCTATGGTTATCAAGATGTAGGTGTTACTCCGGGTGGAGCAATGGACACCCATGCCTTTCACTGGGCGAATAAATTACTAAATAATCCAGCTAATGCTGCACAAATTGAAATTACCATGGGGCCATTTAAAGCCTGCTTTAAACAAGCAACTAGTTTTGCATTATGCGGAGCAGATGTTGTTGCAACGTTAAATGGAAACAAAATTATACCTTGGAGTTCGTGGTTTGCTAAAGCAGGAGATATATTAGAAATTGGATATCCAAGGCAAGGGTTACGTAGTTACCTTGCGGTTAGTGGAGGTTTTTTTTGTCCTAAAACTTTTGGTAGCGTCAGTACTGTGATGCGAAATAAACTAGGCGGATTAAGCAAAAAAGGCAGTAAACTAGCCAATGGCGATATAATACCTTTTATCGCAAAGGTTCAGCCCCATAAGCGCAAAGTCCCTCAACAATTTATTCCTGAATACAAAAGCATCATTAATATAGGTGTTTTAACTACATATCAATTCCACCAATTTAGTACTGAGGCAAAAAAAACATTCTTTAATGAATTGTATACGGTAACCTCAGAGATTGACCGAATGGGCTATAGATTGAAAGGCAAGCCAATTGAATTTGCTCAGCAGAGTTTCGTTTCTGAAGGTATTGCGTTGGGTGCTATCCAAATTCCAGCTAATGGACAACCTATTATATTAATGCGTGATCGACAAACTATTGGTGGATATCCCAAAATGGGATGTGTTTGTAATAGAGACTTAAATATTCTTGCACAAGCAACACCTGGTACTCAGATTCGCTTTTTTGAACAAGACTTATATGAAGCAGAAGCTGAGCTTCATCAAGAGCAGCATTATTTCTTTAAGGGGAACAATGATGGAGACTATTCAAATATCGATTAAGCATTGATTTTTTCTAAAAACAGAAATATAAGCATTGAATCCAAGAGTAGTTAAAGTAATAACTTCTTAAATTATTGCGGTCAATCTAAAGTATTTTGTAAAAACAAATGAAATAAAAAATTATCGAAGAAGTCATGTTCCTAATTCCAAGCATAAAAGTCACAATTTTGAGTGAAATATCCACACTTTGTTGGTTAATTAATCACTCAGTCATTTTTTTGAAATAAACACCATAAAAGACTTGCCAATGCTTCAGCGATCCCTATAATGCG
>NZ_JALAAC010000069.1:0-6855 GCF_037546855.1 Vibrio sp. 1-Bac 57
AAAGATTATGGGGCTAGTTAAAGCATCTCACGGAGATGACCATCTCAATCAAATCACTCAAAAGATTAGGCATATATATGACATCCATTATCTAGTCACAGATAAATTTACCTGTGATTTTTTAGAGTCGGATAAATTTATAGATATGATTACTAAGGTTGTAGCAAGTGATAAAGAGGTTCTAGGCGACACGACTTGGTTAGATAGCCCATTATCCGATGCATGTGTATTCTCAAGCCTGCCTGATATTTGGCCTGCTCTTGAAAAAACATACAATGGTGAGTTTAAAGCAATGGTTGTAGGAGACTACGTCCCTTCGATGACTGAATTAACTAAGTCTATGTTGAGAGTTCATAAACAGTTAGTTAAATTTGATTCTGAGTAAAAAGTTCCAAAAATTCGCAGTCCCATTCGGAGAGATCTAAAAATCGATTAGATTTTAAAAATGAGTTACATTATACAATGCTTACAAGGGGTATTCACTTATTGCGACTCAAAGTGGTTCATCGCGATTCAAAGCGATTAAAAACTGAAATAAGAAAGATTAACGAGAAATTTAAAATATATGAAATCTGTAACTAACTGTATTTACAAGACAAACCGCTTTTCCATTGCCCCTATGCTTGATTGGACTGATTTTTAGAGTGTTACTTGCTTCCTGGCGGTAGAGGTGGACTATAGGCGTACCATTTTTAATTTTAGGCTAAAAGGCGTACCGAGATAATCTAGTTATAATTACTACTTAAATTCCCAACCTCCTTACCTTTTAACATTTATAGATGTTATTGAAGCCTGTTTTTCTTTTATATATGGAAAAGAGAATGAGCGTTATAGTAAATACTTATACTACGACTTCGTAATCGATGATCTTTTATCACCTCAGAATAAAAATACAGCAAACATATAAAAGTCTAAATTTAGCCTATATTTGGTCTTTTTTGTTTTTGATGGTAAAATACTTATGTCGATGTAATTTATTTCAGATTGGCTTCTATGGAATGTATGTGCGGTTATAACTAACGTGAATACATTTCTTATTTAAAAGGAGAATAGTTATGCATGTAGAAACAATCAGTTTTTTAAAAAAAAATGCAGCGAATCTTCCATTGGAAGAACCGTTGATTATTACTCAGAATGGTAAACCCGCTTATGTTATCGAATCTATTCAAGATAGAGAAGAGCGTGAAGAGGCTATTGCCCTATTAAAACTTGTTAGCTTTGCAAAAAGCGATAAACAAGCAGGTCGAGTAATGTCATCCAGCTCTTTTAAGGAACGGTTAGCACAACGTAAATCATCCTTAACGGAGTTAAATAATAATGACCACAGTAAGTAAAGTAAGTATTGAATATACCGAAACATTTAGTAACTCTACAGATCTGGCTATAACACATTTTATGCGCTGGAATAGCGAGGTAAGTGTTTTAGAAAAAATAGAAGATACAATCAATACTTTTGAAAATGCAATAAGCGACAACCCGTTTATATATCCTGTATCATCCAGCCTTTTCGATGTGGCAGGTATCTCAAGTGTACGAGAGGCAAATATAAACGGCTATAGATTACTATATGAAGTCGAGGAACACGCAGGAAAAAAGATGATCACGGCTTTTCTTTTATTAGGTCAACGTCAGTCCGTTAGAGAACAACTAATTAAACATTGTTTGATACAACGGTAGGGTATTACTGTACCCGCTTCATCGCGGGTTTCTACATTATTACTAAATTACTATTCTCTGAAGTTACACAAGGAGATGGCTTAATTCAGCTACGTATACAGGTGAGGAGTCAAGTAAAACTGGCCACCTTAATAAAGAATTTTAAGTTTTTTCTCTGCGTTGTAATTTTTTATTTATTAGAAAATAAAGATCGTCTCAGCTATTCAAAAAATCGATTAGATCTTAAAAATAAGTTACATTATATTCCTCGCAAAGGCGTACTGGGGTTAACGGGATTTAGTTATCGCTCTAATTGGCAGCATTAACCTCTCATTTCAAAGTTAATATCTAGATCTATCTTATACTTCTCATCTAAATATATTCGTAGACAACTCATATTATGAGGCGAATATATGCGCCTTAGAAAATTATTAGTTTTTTATTTCTAAGCTTCTAAAACTCTTAAATAATATTATTTAGCATAACAATTAAGCTCTTTTACTTTATTTTCTATTAATGATTAA
This sequence comes from Vibrio sp. 1-Bac 57, assembly GCF_037546855.1. Classification (NCBI taxonomy): domain Bacteria; kingdom Pseudomonadati; phylum Pseudomonadota; class Gammaproteobacteria; order Vibrionales; family Vibrionaceae; genus Vibrio; species Vibrio sp. 1-Bac 57. The sequence continues at coordinate 2,181 of NZ_JALAAC010000069.1, forward strand.
ATCTGATAATGGGCTTCTTACACAATTTGCACCAGCCTGTAATACATGAGTGTATATTTGTGTAGTACGGATATCTGTGTGCCCCAATTGCTCTTGAACCGTGCGGATATCTGCACCACGCTGTAATAGGTGTGTTGCAAAAGAATGCCGCAAAGTATGGCAAGTCACTTGTTTATTAAAGTTTAATTTATGTGCTGTATTTTTTACTGCTTTTTGTATATTACTTTCATGAATATGGTGTCGTCTTAGGTATGTGGTACCAGGTTCAAATGAGAGTCGTGAAGAAGGAAATAAATATTGCCACTTTAATTCTTTAGCTGCATTTGGGTATTTACCTGCTAGTGCATGAGGTAAATATACTCCTTGAAAATCGACTCGTTGCATATCTTGCTGATAAAACAAATTAACTTTAGCGATCTGATCCTGTAATTGTCCTATTAATTCAGGTGCTAATGTAACGCTGCGGTGCTTTCCTCCTTTTCCTCGCCAAATGTTTATTGATAGATAATCAAAATTGATATCTTGAATTCGTAAATTGACTGCCTCCATTAATCTTAATCCACTACCATAGAGGAGGTAACAAGGTAGTGTTACTGAGCTAGGTAGAGAATTAAGTAATAAACTCATTTCTTCAAGTGTTAATACCACAGGTAACTTTGGTTGTGTATTTGTCCTTTTAAAGTTGAGCTTTAATGTTAATGGTTTATCTAAAAATTCGCGATACAAATACACTAATGCATTCAGTGCTAATGCTTGCGTTTTAGGAGCTACTCTTTTCGTGTTGGCAAGGTATGAAAGGAAGGACTCTACTTCATGATCATGACATTCAAAGGGATGTATTTTATTATTAAAGTAAATATAAAATTTTATCCAATACAAATAAGCCTTAATAGATTTTTCAGCATAGAATTTAACACGCATACTTTCTGCTACAGCATTTAAAAATGGAGACTTCATCTATTTCTCTCCTTTAAATTTTTATATGGTTTTATATACAGTGTAGTCGATATTCCATGTTTCCACTGTTAATTCGGACTTTTTCCATCTATCCACATGACAACTATTTGATTAACCATCTTAATTGTTTGATTTTGTGTGCGATAAAGGTATTGTTATGTTAATTTTGACAAATTAATATATTCCGTATTTCTACCAAAAATATGGAATTTTTCGGTTTAATAAACTGTTAAGTGTCAATCACGAGTGTTACCCACAATTGGAGTGTCATGGAAATTTTAAATAATGCATGGTTCGTAGGTATTGGAGGTGGAGTATTAAGTAGCCTCATCGTTGCCATCATTACTAGGAAAATATTCTCTAAACGGGATAACCGAGAGTACTTTCAAAAGGTTCAGAGTGCGAATCGAGAAGTGTTATATGCAATACGTCCAGGCATATCTGAAGGCGTAATTCCTAATAAAGATATTATTGAGCACTTGATAGAGGCTACCGCTAGAAAATATTCTGTTGAAATAGATTCAATGCTAAATCTTGCCGAAATTTCATCTGAGTTAATAAAAGAAGTAATGGACTCATCATTTATTTCAGCTCAAACGAAACAAGATTTTTGTGAAAAACTATCTAGTTTAAAACCTGAAGCTAAAACCAATGAACTCACTGAAAGTATCAAGAAGTCATATTCTAGAGACAAGTACAGAAGTCAAATGGTTACAATGATGGCTACAATGGCTGGCTTAACTACAGCCGTAGCAGCTTTTTACACTTCATTTAAGTCTGATTTAATTGAATCACCTGAGCGCCTTACAATTCTGCTAGTGCCTGCCGCCGCTGCAATTGCAGTCGCAATTTTATCGGTATTAACAAAAGAACTATCAAAGGCAAAACTATCCAGTTTTAAGGTGAATATTGCAGGAATTAAAGCTAATTTTGTCCCTCGGGATAATGATGATAGTAAAAACACTTAACAAGCTAATCAACTGGACGCATTACGGTTGTCATCGTTTTTGCAAAAGAAAAACATGGCAAAAACAAAGCCAACCTACACGCCAGTTATTAGGGCGTTAAATTTTTAATCGAGGATGCACAAGTATATGGCTAGGCCAGCACGGATGATCATACCAGACGAGAATGATCCAAAAGCTATAGAGCTTGCAGGTAAATACAAATCAGCTTTGAAAAAAGAATTCTATGTGTGTGTTGCTTTGTTGTTAGTTACATTGGGAATATTTGGCTCTCTAAACTTCGTGTCATTTATGCGACCTAGTTTTGAAACTGCTGGCTCATGGCTTGAAAGGTCTGGAGCATTAGTTGGTGTAATGGCAATGTTTATCGAATATCGCTCAAGGTATATTAGTAATCTATTGAACAATGCTGTACCTCAGCTACCGCCTTTGCTATTCCAACAAATAAACCATTTCGCCCGTCACGAATCAATTATACATAATGTAGTGCTTTTCTTAGGAATATCAGGGGCAGTTATCTGGAGTTATGGTTCCCCAATACTTAAAGGAATTCAAAGCTTATGAGAGTAATAAAAATTTAACAAGGCGTTCAAAACGGACTGCTAACAGTTGGCTAGCGCTCGTACCTCGCACATTGTAGCCAACAATTATCAGCCGCTTAACTTAGCGTTAGCTGATTTCATTATACGAGGCATATATGAAGGAAGAATTAGAAATAGTTGAAAAATTATCAAACTCTAAAATAGTTGAAAAAATATATGATGATGGTTTGTCATCTCCTGTCGTAGAGGTAAGTAAAATTGGTACTGATTTGGTTAAAAGTGCTAGATTGATTTTAGCTCCTTTGCAATTAGCAGCAACATTTCAAGATCGGTTTGAGATTTTTTTAAAAAAATTCAACAATCGAGTTGAAGAAGAGCACCAGGTTCAGCCTCCGGCTGAACTAACATCAGTTTGTCTTGAACGAATGAAGTACATTGATCTAGAAAACCCCTTATGGGAGATGTTTGAAGAGCTATTAATAAAATCTATGAGTAAAGATAGCATTTCACAAGTCCACCCTTCATTTGGTCAGATTATCGGTCAGTTGTCACCAGACGAGGCTTTGTTGATGTATGAGCTGAATAAAGGTGCGTTTCTTGTTACTGACCAAATGGATTTAAACCACCAATCTAATCGTTTTGAGAATCGTAGGGTTTTGTCTAGTACGATACCTAAAGATAAGTTGGCTAACCCTGAAGCATTTGATATTTATTATGCGCATTTAGAATCACTTTCATTAATAAAATGGCCAGTTACGAACGAAGATCCCGTACGTATTGGGGGGCGTCAAACTGGTACAAAACGTAATAGCCAAATTCACTTGACAGACTTTGGAAAACTTTTTGTAGCTGCATGCATACCTGAGGCAGGATTCAGCACAATCAGCTAACAAGCACATTAAGTCGGAACAAAAACAGCGGGCTATGTTTCGTTCCTCAACAAATTTTAGCCCACTATTTTAGTCCGCTTAAGCGGGCGTTAGCTTAATCACGGAGTTTTTAATGGACCCTATATATTTAAATTTATTTTCGGGACTTATTGGCTCAATAATAGGTGTTTTAACCACATTAATAATTGCGATTATTAATCGTAGAGACTCTGCTGTTGATAACTTGTTAAGCCGAGTTCATTCTATTGGATTTCAAATTAGATATTTAAGCAATGAAAATCGACCTGCACCGATTTTTCATGAACAATTTACAGAACTTTGGATTGCTTATACTGCATTAAGTAAAGCTGTGCCTTACTGGAGAAAAAAAGAGCTCAGAAAGGCTTGGCGTAAATTTATGGTTATGGAAAACCTATTTGATGATTCCACCCCAGATAATTGGGACGTATTCAAAAAAGGTACTCACTCGTCAAAAGAGCAAGCAGTTCTGTGTTGTAGCGAATTCATTAAATATATCAACAAATTAAACTAATAAGCGCATTAAATCTGACGTCGCACATTGTCCGGTTTTTTGCTTAAAAGAAAAAGGCGCAAAAAAGCGTCCAACATGCTCCGCAGCTTATGCGGGCGTTGAGGTTGTAGAATAACTCGTTTTTTGTAAATTTATAAGAAATTATAATTTTTAACTTGTTGTTTTATTTGATTAATACATTTCAAGAATAGCTGTGTTTTCTCAAAAATAGAGTAATTCTACAGCCTCGTTAGCTGGAATATATGAATGTACAACGTTTAAGACTTATCTATCTCAAACAAATTAACGAAGCATTAGACAGACTGAATGCTTCGGAGGTTTACTATGATCGCTATTTGAAAACAGAAGATATTTATGAATTAGATTCTTGTGTTTTACAACTTAGGAAAACATTAGAGTGCATTGCTTTTGCTGCCATAGCGCCTAATAAAAAGGCTTATGAAAAATTTAGAAATAGTGACTTTACTAAAGACTTTAATGCTAAAAAGATAACTACTCAGTTAAATATGATAAATGAAAACTTTTATCCAATACCCTTGTTTCCACCCTGTAGAGAAGAAGGTAGGGTTTGGAATTACCCTCGAAAAGAAGCTGGCTTTCTAACCAAAAAACGATTTGAAAAAGTTTATGATCGTTTAGGTAAGTATCTGCATTCAGATAATCCATGGGGGAAAGACAAAGGACTATTGAATTTGGCTAAAGAGTATCCTTCTTTCGTAAAGCAGATCCAAAGTTTACTAGAATTGCATGTTACTTCAATTATTACACCTGAATTTTCAGGTGTGTGGA
>NZ_JALAAC010000070.1:0-6602 GCF_037546855.1 Vibrio sp. 1-Bac 57
AGTACTATCCCTACCCGATGGTTTACGTATAATAACGCCATCGGCTGGATTGGGTTTAAGTTCGGTGCAGCCGGTACGAGGCGAAGTGGCTGCAACCACTTCGTCTCAACTGCTATTTATATGAATAAAACGATTAAATTTCATTCATATATCTACTATAAAACAAGCTGTATATTTGTCCAGTGTTTTTTTTGATAAATTGCAGTGTTGTTATATTTCATAAAATTCAGTCTACATATTTCTTTTGTTTACGTTCCAACTAATTCCAATTGCGTACCTGGCAGACTAAAATCATCATTAGTGATGATACTCTGCGCTTTTATTAAACTATTTATCTTATTGATGTCATCAATATCAGTTTCTACGTCAATAGGCACGATAGCAGAAGGGTCGCAGTGAGATTTTTTTTTATAAAAACCAAGTGCATAATTTTTACCTTGACTACTCATCATTAAGTCCACTCGAACTAAACCTTTACCATTTATTCCATCCTTTTTTACTTTGATAATATTGCTGAGTTGAAACTTAAAAAGTGATGGAGTATGAATACTTTCATGCCCGTTATCGTCGCGGAAATAGTTTTGGTTATTAGAAATATCTATGTGTTTGTTAAACGCATAAATATCAACGGCCTCTATTAGATAAATATCATTTTCTGTTATTGATATATATCCTTCGTTTGCGTCGTTTATTATAGGTATATCGTTTACGTCATCAGCGAGAGGTTTGATTAAGTCTTCTATTAAAATCATTATTTTTCTTAAGGTTGTGTAAGTGTCTAGCTTGTTATTGAAAGCCTCATTAAGACCATCCTGTGTAATTGTTTGCCTACTATTATTCATTTGCAGTACTCTGATTGTTACTGTGCCTTGAATACAACCAATTTTAATAATTTCATCGTCTCTTGTTGAGCAAAATACTGATAATGCATCCGAGGTTTTTTGATTCCAAATAAAGTCTTCTGGTATATCAATATTCTGTGGGATATCTAATGTGATCGTATTAGATGTTTTTTTGATATCTACTGTTCTTTTACTCGCGTTTACATTGATAAATAGATAAGGTTTATATTGTTCTAGGAGCATGAGTAGTTTGTGTAAGTGTGAACTCTTATAGTCTTGAAGTGCAACAGTTTCCTCTTTTTTGTTTAATACAGATTTATCAAAGGGCGTAACGCGGGCGCTTCGATGTTTACCTTTTTTGTCTCTAACGGTTACTTCAGGAAGGTAATTACCATTAGTATCAACTTCCATAATGAACGGGATGATTTTTTCCCTCTTAAAATGTGTATAGAGTGTCTTGACGTAATCTCCTGAAAGCGAAAAGCTTCGCTTTTTTAAATCGCGATTGAGTGGAACATCGAGAGTTATATCAAACGTATTGTCCCCTTGCCCATATGCAACGTATAAGGTGCCTTCTTTAGGGGTGTAAATGAAATTACAACTATCATTGCCGCCTTGAATGACTTTATTTAATAGTGCAATATTTTTTGGCTCAATTGGTATTGGGATCCTCATTTATATTTCCTTGTATGAATTTAAAATTAAGACTGCTTGTTCGATGACTACCATCGGCACAGAGAACTTCGGTGTAAGTGTGATAATGAGGTGACTATCTCCTTGCTGTAGTTTCACATGCGTGATTTTTTCTTTGGGCGTACGTTGGTAATGTGTTTTTAGGATTGTTAATAAACGGTCCATTGGGTTTTTACGGTTAACTCTTAACTCAAAAGACACCCCCAACCAGTTCCATTCCTGTTGCCTAAATACGAGAGCAAAATGACGAGCATTATTGACATTGCAGGGCAGCTTTATTTTTATAACGGGATCTCTGCCAGTTTCATTTTGGTTAGCTTTCTCATTTTCAAATACGGTTATTTCACCTAAATGGGCGAGTGCTGTTTTCTGTTTTTTGGTTAAGGGGCGATATTGATGTTTACCAGAGTAGTTCCATATATTGCTTATCACATTAAAATCTAATGAGTCTGTTTTTTGCATTGCTATCATTAATTTTTCGATAAATTGATTAGGTTCAGATGCCCACGAATTCCTCCATGAATGGGCATAGTAATTAGCTTCTGCGGTTTTTCTGTCAGTATTTAATATCACTGCATTACTTGAAGTTTTTTTGAAAATAAATGCACGGATATCGCCCTCGGTTAACATAACAGGTGTATTTTGTTTTTCAGACGTTGATTTGTTTTTATAAGCACTACTTATGCGCATCAATTGCCGGGATAAGTCATTTGAAGTGGGGCTTAACCTTAAAAGAAAGCGTAACTCTGCATGTGTAAAAGTACGCAGAGCAGACACACATTGTTTTGCTCTTAGATAAGGAAATAACCATTGTGTACCGTGAAAGTAATACCAGCGTGTAGTCGTAAAATACTGATGACCAACCTGACGGCATATTTCATCAAAAATCCCGTTATCATTTATGTATCGTTGCTTATTCTGTTCTATCAAATAAGAAAAGCGCTCTTCAAGAAATCCGGGAGAAAGTAGAGGGGATAAATCTGAATAAGGGCCCAAATCATGAGATGGACAACAATACACAAAGTGTATCAATTGATGTGCCAATAAATGGATACCGCTTTTTCGTAAATGATGAAATCGAGCTTTTTGGCCACAAACCGCTTTGATGGCTTTCGTTACGGGGAGTAAATAATTCTGATTCCTCGAATTTATTTTTTCATTATTAAAGCCAATCAATGGGGCAGATATTGGACTCTCTTTTTTGTAGTCCATTACCATACGAACTAGTTTTGCCATTGACTCTGTAATAACAATGTTGACCGTACGAGGTTTACGCCCCTTTGTTATGACGAAGAACACGGTAAATCGATTCGGATAGTCTTTATCGTAGTAAATGCCTTTATTGGTTAAATTAAGAATTTCCATACGACGTGACATTGTAAAGTACGCAAGAATGGCGGTGACTGCTGCAAAAAGCCGTTGCAAAGGAGTGCTGTTACCTTGCGAGAGTAAGCCGTCAACTATTTCTTCATGCTCAGCGATAGTAATTCGAAATGAATCGATTGATGGTGGTAAGTAAGGTTTATCAAACGCACTAATATCGATATTGTCGGTAAGTGCTTGGGTACTTAAAAATTTGAAAAAATTAAGTAAATACCATTTATTCTGTTCACCGTGTACCTTTTTGTAGGTTAGCATTGCCCACATTTGTAATTGTTCATCGCTAATTGCAGTTTCGTAACTCAATGGCGTGTCGATACAATTGGCTGCCGTCATCGTATACTTCCTGATTGTGGTTATCTCTAATTTTTTTCCGTTGATGCCTCCGTTGATGATTAACTCTTTACAATAAAAAAATAAATAATATTCAATAACATCCTTAATACGTAATTTCGGCGTTATTACTAACTCGATGGGCATGTTATTTTTATGTTGAGTGATTAGCTTCTTATGTTGGTAGTCCACCCGGTTTGAGGACGTTTTAGGGGCGAGCTGGTCCTTTTCTTGCCAATCTTGCAGATAAATACCTCTCATCGCGTTATCTTTATCTTTCTTCACAATGGATGACTTATCAAAATCAACATGAGTGTCTGGGAAGGCCATATCTTTTAGGTGGAGGGGCTGTGTCCTATAAATAGTTGCCCAGATACTTTGAAAAATAGCGTGCCACTGCGCTTTAGTAGTAGAAGTTAAATAATAAGGTGATGCTGCTATATGTGCATTAAGTGCTTTACATAATTTGAAAGGGGTGAGGGGCTCTATATTGCTTTGATAATAAGTTTCTAATAAGCGATAACAGTAAAGTGGTAAATGATATCGAGTAAAGGCATTCTCATCTTCTTTTGCTTTTTTATTTGATTTTGGCAGGTGCTTTACTTTGAGTGTCGTTTCGCAACCTTTGAGTTCAAGTGCATCTTTATCTGCCAAGATAGAGGCTAAGTAGTTTAATGATAAAGGAGCAACTTCTATTGCTAGCATTAAGGCAACAAATACGGGGAGAGGTGTGTGACGAGATGCCAAAAAGGCATTTTTTTCACTTTGATAGGCTTGTACTAGTTGGTAAGCCAATGCTTTTTTATTGTTCAATGTGGTGAACCACAATTTATCGCGATCAATCAACAGTTGTTTAGTTTGCTCTGGTAATTGCCATTTTGCGACTCCTTCTAAATACAAAATGATTGCGTTAAATGCTATGCGACGATCTTTTCTTTTACCAGTGGGTACTCGATTAATGGCTTGAATTAATAGGTTATAATGTGATTGACTGAGTTTATGAGTTGACTCATCACCAGAAGGCCAGCGAGAGACAACCCACTCAATATCATCATTGATCGAAGGTGGTAACTTATTTAAAAAAGCATTCTCGCCTTCGTTTATAGAATATCTGATATACTCAACAATCTTTTTTGCCGGCAGATTAGGCTTATTTTTTTGCATTTATCTAAACCCCTTTAAATTAAGTTGCTTCGGAAGTGAATTTAAATAATTTTCGACAGGTATACGTGTGATAGGGAATTGATGGTCACTCCCTAGGTGCTCACCTGCATTAGAGTGACCCATTAATCGGTCTATTTGCTGTATTGAAAGATGATGCGGTACTGTACTTTTCAGTGCTGATTGTGCAAAGAAGTGACGGAATTGGTAAGGAGAAGTACCCTTCCATAATTCATTCAGTTTTATTCTTAGATCCTTGTGAGTAAGAGGTTGTTGTTGACCTTTGTTATCAAGTAAGTACCACATTAATTTACATTCTTGTTCACTTGGAAAAAGTGTCAGCATCTTTTTTTGTAGTGCATGATAGTGAGTAAGATAGGTATGGAAGTATTCGGATAAAATAATGATTCGTTCTTTTCCTTTGTCTTTAATAAGGACATCAGAACCAGGATAGTAGTTGGCTTTTTCAAATGTAATGTTATGTGTTGGCCTCGCGCCTGTTAACGCAAGATGTTGAAAAGCAATTTCATAAGTACGTAAATTGTAAAACTCACGTAGTTGCTCCTTCGTCATATTGTCAATAGCTAGATAATGCGCTATTTCATCATTAATTCGCTCAAAAAAACGTATTACTCCATCGATTGGTAAACCTCGTTTACTGCCAATTATCAGTGAGGGGATAGCTTTGAATGTTTGTGTTCCATTTCCATGAAATAATTGAAATACCGTTATTTTGTCAATTCTTTGAAGATAATTTGCTTGCCGCTCTGCTGGAGTAATCAGTGACTTTTTTAAATTATTAACATAACAACTAAAGTTTTGTTCTAGCTTAGGCGCTTTATCCTCAAGTTGTTTAATAGCATTAATAACTCTGGTCAAATAACGATTGTGAGCTAAGAGTATTTTTTTACGAAGACGGTCGACTTCTTCTGTTTGGTAGAAGAGGGCAGGCTTATGCTGAAGTCGATTAGCGCCGATCATAACCATCTTTGCAATAGTTGATAATTCAGGATCTAGTTGTATACAGTGAATAAAATAGAGACTAAACTTATCTTTACGAACTCGTGGAAAGGGGGCTAAGTGTCGTGATGTCTTCCATTTTTTTGATAACCTAAGATAAAAAATTTTTTTTGCTTTTTTATTTAGCAAAGGGGTGTCATAACTTAGATTCGCAATCGCATGCAGAAATAAACCTTGAAATGCATCGGGTAAAGGTTGCCAGACGTAAATAGCGCTTCCATCTTTCATCGAATATTTTTGAGCGTATTCAACTGTCTTATCATCTTTTTCTTTATATATCCGAAAGCAATGTGGCGCACAGTCTTGAGCTTGACTGACTCGTTTTATGTCGGGGACATCACCGGCGCAATGAATATCTTCTTTTTGCCCGGTTAACCAAATATAAAGATAAAGTAATATAAAACGATCGGTCCCCTTTTTCTTATCTGCTGTTTTCGTGAAACGAGTAAAAGCAACAGCAAGTGTGATTGCTGTTTTAATAGGGCAGGGCATAACACCACCTGCTGCTATTTTTCTATTTCTATTTTGATCGGACGATGAAATTCCCATAAATGACCTATTAGCGTAATGTTTTTGGTTGAGTGATTACCGCATTGACTCGATGAATTACTGTTCGTTGTATCTGCATTTGATTAAAGCGTTTTTTTGCTTGGTTTTTCAGTGAAGTGAGAATAGGAAATTGTATTTTTTGTTGGTCATTAATAATGGAATAATCATGATAAAAAAACGCTTCATTATCTTTTTTATGGATGTTTCTTGGAGGCTGTTGGCCATTACATTAAATTTATCTTCTTGAGGAGATTGCTTGAGTAATTTCACGATTAAATAAATAGGTTGCTGACAATCGAAGCTCTCCTCTTTTTTATTTTTACAAACCAATACCGGTTCAGAATTAAGTAATGTTTGCTCCTTCTCTTTGGATAGTGTTTGAGTTACTGTCAAAGAATAAGTTGAAACAACTTGTGCATTTTTAATATACTTTTGTACTTTATGATGGAAAAGTAATGCCAGTTTACTCAACGAAATATTATTCATTTTTATAGCTCGTCCTTTTATTAAATTAATGTTTAATACTGAATTATTGATTACCTTCAATGGTCCAAATTCCTAAAATTGTGAGTGTACTTTTGTAATTTTTACAACTTCTAAATTTTTAAAATTGAACATTTATTG
>NZ_JALAAC010000071.1:0-6585 GCF_037546855.1 Vibrio sp. 1-Bac 57
TTAGGTCGACATAAGCCATACAGGTTAATAATGCATCTTCATCCAATAAAGCTTGAGACTTAAAACGTCCTTCCCAGAAACGGCCTGAACATTCATCTTCTTTATTCGCTTTACGCGCAATGAATTCATTTAAACAGCGCATAAACCATGAAATATCAGCTAATCGTCCTCTCCAGCTATCAATAATAGATAATGCAGCTCTATTTTCGGCTTCTGAGGTGGTTTGCTCGGATTGCCAACGCTCAACTAATACAGGTTTTGAATAGAGCTGACACCAACGCTCACAAACTTCTTCATGCGTTAAGCTTTCATTATGTTGCTCATCTATGTGCAATACGAGGTGATAATGGTTGGACATGATAGCGTAAGCGCAGATATCAATATTAAAAAGAGAAGCGAGGTAATGCATTCGCTCAACAAACCACTGACGGCGATGTTCAAAGGATTTTTCGGTGTATTTATCTTCACCACACAAGTAAGCCCTGCGAACACAACGCGAAATACAATGATAATAAGGCGTATCTGATAGCGAGACTTGAGACTGCCGAGATTGAGTCATAATAAACTACCTCCTAAATTCAAAATAAGCATTTATAAAAGATAGTTTTAAAATTTAAATCAGTCGAAGTTTATGGCTGTCCAGCTTTAGTAACACAGCTTTAGTTACAGTGTCATAACAACTACTTCTTAGCATGTAAAAACCACATAGCTAAAAGATAGAAGATAGAAGATAGAAGATAGAAGAGTAATTATGACTCGTCAAAGTTGATGGGTGTCCACGATATCTGATGGGGATCTAGAGGGAGTGATACTTGTTATTAAAGAGTTGTATATTCAGACAATCGACAAAAAAAGCCTCGATTAATCGAGGCTAATATTATTTTTAGTTATTTACTTTCAATTTTCTTGTTAATCCAAAACCAACTAGCGCTATACCAAACAAAATCTGAGAAGCAGGTGCTGGAACTGAAGCAACTGCTAGTACATTAATATAAAACTGTTGAGGTGTACTATTAGTACGAAAATAGAAGCTATCACTGATTAATGTGCTGCTAGTATCCATAAATGCCCAACTACTTCCATTATTTAAACTGATATCAAGCATTGGTGAAAATACGTTGTGACTATCATTTTTAAAAACAGTTTGACTGAAGTCAATACTAACAAGTTGGTCAAATGTTATTTGTAAAACTTCATTTACTGTCACATTATCATCGCTGTTAGGGTTACATTGATTATTGCCTTTCAACCCTAAGCTACAAACACCTAAACCAGCACTTCCAGCATCTAAGTATGCCCATGATTTGAGGTTATCACCTGCGCTGTAAGCACCTGCATATGTATCTGAGTAAGTACCTGTCCCAGCAAATGACGCAGAGGCCGTAAGTGAAACACCACTTTTGCTCCAATCAAAAGAATTAAATGCTATTTCACCTGAATTCGCTAGAGGAAAAGCATTACCATTAGCTAAAGTACCAGAAATTTGTCCCATATTGGTATCTGTTAATTCTTGAAAGTCAAAGATTACAGATGCATTTGCTTGAGCTGTAGAAAATAGAGCGCAAGTAAATAATGTGCTAACAATTAAATTTTTCATAATTCATCCCTAATTATGAGGAAAGACATTTAATACTCATTCGTTGTTAGTTGTTAGTTAAACTTTCTAAATGAAGTATTAAGGTTAATTATAATAAAGCAAGTATTGCACCAATAAATAAACCTGTTCTAACTAGCTGTTTTACATGAGGTGAGATGAAAAGATGATTTAAGTTAGTTATAAAATGTAAACAAAACCGACGTTTTATAGTAAAAAGCTTTTTTATTAAAAAAATCTTTCAAAAAGATAAATAACAGTTTATCGATGTTTGGATTAGTTGAGGCTAGTACATGGATGAACGTATACAAGCGAACAGTTTAAAATTCAAAACACAGTCAATTATTTTAGCTGAAAACTTAATAAAAGAGCAGGGAACCTGCATGGAGCGATTTATGCGACAGCATAGTGTTATGAGCGGACTAAGCTCTGCGTGTCCTTTGCACGTCCGAAACGGTACGTTTAAAATGAAAGTGTCGAACAGATAAAAGCTTTACTGCCCTGGAATATTAAAAATGAGCAGTTAACCGCTTGGGATAAATTTAGCTAGGTGAGTTTGTAGATCGCTTACATAACAACTATCTCTTAGCATGTAAAAACCACATAACTAAAAGATAGAAGAATAATTATGACTCATCAAAATTGATGGGTCTCCGCATCTTTACATAACTAACAGATAGAAGAGTAATGATGACTCGTCAAAGTAGATGAGTGTCCACGATCTCATTCCGCTCATACGCCACGTCCTTATGCCGAGCTGAGCTAGAATAGCAAAGGGCACGCAGAGCTTAGCTCGCTCATAACACTATGCTATTGAGTAAACCACTCCTTGCATTAGCTTACTTGAAGGCAATCATTAATTCAGAAAACTCAACGGAAGATTTAACGTAGCCACATAGAGAATCAACTTTATCGTTAACTAATTGTTATTTATAAGGTCAATGTTTGGGAGTCCACGTTAACTATTAATGTCACGCCGTTTAATGCTTTCTAGCCTCTTGATAACGCCTCAACAGGATTTAACCTTGCCGCATTACGAGCAGGTAAGAAACCAAATAAGACGCCAATAGCAGTAGAGAAAGCAAAAGCAGCAATAATAGACGTTAATGAATAAACCATGGTTAAACTACTGCCCGCTGCAGAAAGAATAATACCAATTAAATACGCAAAACTAATGCCTAATGTGCCACCTAAAATACAAATCAAGACCGCTTCAATTAAGAATTGTTTTAAGATATCAGATTGTCTTGCACCAACGGCCATACGAATACCAATTTCTCTAGTACGCTCTGTGACTGAAACCAGCATAATATTCATCACGCCAATCCCGCCAACAACAAGAGAAATAAAAGCAATAGCAGAGATAAGCAAAGTCATCGTCGATGATGTTTTTTCAAGATTTTCTTTCACTGTATCGGTATTAATCGTAAAGAAGTCTTCAACACCATGGCGCATTTTTATTAAGTTAATAATCGCTTGTTCTGCCGCTGTACTTGATACCGTATCACTGACACGTACCGTAATATCATCAACGTTATTTTGACTATAAATACGTGCATTCACAGTGCTGTATGGTAACCAAACATTTAATGAATCACTATTACCAAAGGCCATTTCTCGGGGTGCCGTCACCCCTATAATCCGAACCGGTAAACGCCCTAGAAAAATAACTTTACCCAGCGCATCTCCACTAGGGAATAAGTCTTTGAGCGTATTATTGTCAATAACGGCGACTTGCTCTAAATCTGTCACACTATCTTCTTCAAATAACTGCCCTTGAGCTAATTCAAAGCCACCCACTCTAAAATAATCCGGGCCAACACCTTGTATTTCAGCGGTCACGGCTTCATTGCCATAACGCACTGCGACATTAACGCGTACCGTTGGGGTAACACTATCCACAAAAGAGAGACTACTCAATGCTGTTGCATCATCTGCGGTTAAGGTTTGTACTCGTCCCGCTCTCCTATCACCATAACCAGATCCTGGTTTTATCACTATGCTATTGGTCCCCATTGAGGCCATACTTTTTAACACAGATTCCTGAGAGCCATTACCGATAGCCACTACTGAAACAACAGAGGCAATACCAATAATAATGCCCAACATGGTTAAGAATGTTCTTAATCGATGACTTGCCATCGACCCAATTGCCATTTTTAAGGTTTCGCTAAAACTAAACCAAGCACTGATCTTTTTTTGTTTTTTAGGATCTAACCGATTACCTTCTGTTAGCTGTTTTTCTTCTGATATCGCAGAAGATTGGCTCGAAGGTTTATCGCTAATAATACTGCCATCAGCAATTTCGATGATACGATCAGCCGTTGCAGCAATTTTAGGATCATGGGTAACAAGGATGATCGTATGCCCCTGCTGATGTAACTCCCTTAACAAAGCCATCATTTCATGGCCACTTTGGCTATCCAACGCTCCAGTCGGTTCATCCGCTAAGATGATATTCCCGCCATTAATTAATGCACGCGCCACACTTACACGTTGTTGCTGACCACCACTCAACTGGCTTGGTTTATGATCTAATCGATCACCTAACCCCAATCTTTCTAACAGACTTTGCGCCCTTGCTTGACGAGAGGCTTTATTTTCCGCTGAATAAAGTGCTGGTATTTCTACATTCTTAAGCGCGGTTAAATCTTCTAACAAATGATAGCGTTGAAAAATAAAACCAAAATAATTACGACGTAATTGAGCTAATTGTTCAGGCCCCATAAGCGCAGTATCATCACCATTAACTTGATAGCTCCCTTCACTGGGTTTATCCAAACACCCTAATATATTCATGAGTGTTGATTTACCTGATCCAGATGCCCCAATAATGGCAACCATTTCCCCTCGGCGAATGGTTAAATCAATATTGTTAAGTACCGTTAACTGTTGGTCACCTGCAGGAAAATGACGGCTTAACTGATTAACTTTTAAGAGTATATCTTGCATTATGGACGTCTGCCTCCACCGGGTTGCTTATCATTTAATTGAAGTGCAGATCGGGTTCTCACCTCTTTGACACTTGATTGCCCAAGAATGACTTGATCACCTTCGTTTAAGCCACTTAATACCTGTGCTTGCACTTTATTATTGATGCCAATCTCAACCTTTCTTTTTTCTATTTTTCCATCCACTAAAATAGACACTCTATATTGATCATTTCTTTCTGATTTACTGGTCAGCACTTGTGAAGGAATTAATAATGCCTCTTCCGCAGAACCTAAAACAATAGAGACTTGTGCTGTCATGCCAACACGTAATAAATTCTGCTTATTTTCAACATCAAATAACGCGTTGTAATAAATTGCATCACTATCCCCAATAGCGAGTTTACTATCGTCACCCGTTAACAAGGTTGGGCCAGGCTCAATAGAGCGAAGTACCCCCTCAAACTTTTTATTAGGGGCGCCTAAAATAGAGAAGTACACTTTTTGGCCTGCTTTCACATTGATAATATCCGCTTCAGAAATTTGCGCTTTAACCGTCATTACATCTAACTGTGCAACTTCAATAATCGAAGGAGTTGATTGATTGGTGTTCACGGTTTGCCCTTCTTCAACAGAAACGTAAATAACCGTGCCATCAATCGGTGAAGAGATGGTTGTATAACCAAGATCTATCTCGGCATTGTTAACACTAATTAATGCTTTCTCTTTTTCTGCTAACAGTTGCTCTAACTCCGCTTTATAAACTAACAGCGCAGCTTCAGCAATATCATAATCAGCCTGTGAACTAAGCTTTTGCTTGAGCATTTTCGCTTGGCGTTCAAATGCTAAGTTTGACTCATGTATTTGAGCTTGTTTTGCACGATATTGCGCATTAATGTTATTAAGAGAAGCTTGCGCTTCTTGAAGTAGATTTTTTTGCGTCAGGTTATCAATTTGCGCAATCAAATCACCTTGTTTGATCGTATCCCCAAGATTAACTGCAATTTTTTGTAGCTGCCCCGATACCTGAGCCCCAACATTAACCATTTTATAGGGATATAAAACGCCGTTGCTTAATACAGTATTTTCAATATTTCCAGTCACCACAGGTTGAGTCGAAAAAGTGACCTCAGGCTCTGAGTTTTTAACATAAAAATAGATGGAGGCTCCTGCTACCAAGACGATAACAAGTACAATACTCAATGTTAGCTTTAAGTTTTTCATTATGATGTTTTACCTTTATTTTCAACTTATTGGATCATAACGAACAAATGTGTAGACAATTTGAAGAAAACAAAAATAAAAGAAATTTAATTTACTGAATGATAGGTAAATGAGTAAGGAGTTGATGAGTGGTTCTAACATGGCACATTAAGTTATCGAGAAAAGCAAAAGGCTGTTGATTTAAAGTCATCAAATCAAGGTTGCATAGAATTATTTACAGGGTCATCAAGCATTAACAGCCTCATACTTGCTTAATAATATTGTTTTAAAAAGTGGATAATATCTTGAGACTTATACAACCACTGAGCACTTTTACCCTTTTCAAAAATCAATAGACAAGGTACTTGGACTTTACCCCCCCCCGCTATTAACTCGTTTGCAAAATGGGCAATGCCCCATGTGATAAAGGGTTAGTTTCATGATACTTCCTTTCAAATAAGTGAGTGTTTAACATGACTTAAACAGGGATTAATTAGAATATAAATTCTTGTTAGAAATGATGACCAAAGAGCATATCGACTTAGTTTATTAACCAAATGAAATTGCTAAGTTCAATGCTTGAGTGTCCATAATTTACCTACACTGACGTCGATGCTCAAAAGACTTTTCTGCGTATTTATCCTGACCACACAAATAAGCGCGGCGAACACAATGGGAAATACAGTGATAGTAAGCTGTATCAGATAACGATACCTGAGATTGGCGAGACTGTGTCATAACAACTATCTCTTAGCATGTAAAAACCACATAACTAACAGATAGAAGAGTAATGATGACTCGTCAAAGTAGATGGGTGTCCACGATCTCTTCTAACATTTCGAAAAACTCCTAGTAAAC
>NZ_JALAAC010000072.1:0-5662 GCF_037546855.1 Vibrio sp. 1-Bac 57
GATAAAAGAAGCAGCATAAAAATTAGCTAATGAGTGCCAACTGTCTTGAAAAACACCGCTTTAGTGAGGCCTAAAGGTTGCCGTTTATGAGTTATAGCTTCAGCAAGATAGGTTTGCATCACTTAAAGGAATAAAATGTCTGCAAATAAGAATGTGCCATTTGAAGGCACAGAAAAAGCACACAATGCATTAAAGGAAACACTCACCAGAACAACACTAAATACGCTGTTGGCTAATCGTATTCCAGTGTCTATTGCTGATAAATTGTCTCGACAAGTCGCTGACAAGGTTGATTTATTAACGCTTTATAAAATTGTTGCCGATGATATGAAACATCAGCGAGTACCAAAGCAGCGCATTTTAGACAGAACTATTGTGCATATGTTTGAAATTTTATTTCGTATTATTAATTCTAATTCTAATTCTAATTCGAATGCTAATAAAGGTAATGAAACCGCGCTTAAACAAAAAGAGTTTTTTACTCTGGTACCGCGTGGGGAATGTTTAGATCTATTTCTGCAGTTAGTAAAAGAATATTGCATGGGAGATACGGAAATTCAACGCTACACCTATCAGTTAGAGCAGTTGATAGAAGGGGTGAGTAATGAATATATTATCAATTGGGATAAACTGTATCAAAGCGATGAATTTAAGCGTTATCTTTCTGCTTTATTATCCTTAATATTGAAGCATCTACGTGATGATCGAGCACCTATTCCTGCGTTGGAAAATAAAATGCCCACTCATTTTCAACCCTATCGTATTAATTCATTTTTAAACCAAATATGTCAGTTGAAGCAAACAGGCGCGCTGCAATTAGATTAAATTAGTTTATTTAAAAGACTTCAACCTTTAAATTTTTAGTGAAAATTACATAAATATAAAGGATACAAAAAAGCGCTAACTTAGTTAAAAGTTAACGCTTTTTTCAAAGATAATTTATCGCAGATAGTGAGGGTATTTATAAGCTTTACTTAAGCATTATTTTCTACCCAGCCATACCAAAATGAAAGCTTACTTTTGAAATTGGTTAGTACTAAAGCGCGTTAAACCTTGCTTACCATTTGCTGGTTTACTACCAAATTTTGCTTTAGGCGCACGTTTATTATTCGTCACTTTACCTTTATTTTTTGCAGCAACTTTATTGCCTTTTAAAGGTGCTTTTGCTTTGGTAGCATTTCTGTTAAGAATTTCAGCACGCGTTTCTTTTGGCACTAAACACGTTGCTTTACTACCAATCAAGGTTTTATCTAATCCCATTTTGGTTAACGCTTCACGAATAATTGGCCAATTATCTGGATCATGATAACGCAGTATCGCTTTATGTAATCGACGTTGAACGGTTCCTTTTGGAATAGGCACTGTTTCACTGTTTCTTTTTACATTTCGCAATGAATTAATTTCTGTGTGATACAAAGTCGTCGCGTTCGCTAAAGGTGAAGGATAAAAGTTTTGTACTTGATCTAACTTAAAATCATTTTCTTTTAGCCACATTGCTAGATTGATCATATCCATATCTGTTGTGCCAGGGTGAGCTGAAATAAAGTATGGGATCAAGTATTGTTTTTTACCGGCTAATTTTGAGTAATGATCAAACAGCTCTTTAAATTTATCGTAGCTACCCATACCCGGTTTCATCATTTTATTTAATGGACCTTCTTCGGTATGTTCTGGCGCTATTTTCAAGTATCCGCCCACGTGATGCGTCGCGAGTTCTTTAACATATTCAGGATCTTGGATCGCCAAGTCATAACGAACACCTGATGCAATTAATACTTTCTTAATGCCAGGTACTCTACGTGCCGCGCGATATAGCTCAATCGTTGGCGTATGGTCAGTATCGAGATGACCACAAATAGTTGGCCATACACAAGAGGGTTTACGGCACGTTGCTTCGGCTTTTTCACTCTTACAACGTAATTTATACATATTAGCCGTTGGACCACCAAGGTCTGAAATTACGCCAGTAAACCCAGGTACTTTAAGTTTAATGTCTTCAATTTCATTGATGATAGATTCTTGCGAACGACTTTGGATTATGCGGCCTTCATGCTCTGTAATACTACAGAAAGTACAACCACCAAAACAGCCTCGCATAATATTGATCGATGTTTTTATCATATCGTAAGCGGGAATTTTAGCATCGCCATAACTTGGATGCGGAACACGAGCATAAGGTAAACCAAATACACCATCCATTTCACTTTCTTCTAATGGGGTTGCAGGTGGATTTAACCAGATAGCACGACTACCATGCTTCTGCATTAATGCTTTTGCAGAGGTTGGGTTAACTTCTTGGTGAAAAATACGTGATGCATGTGCATACAGCATTTTATTTTCTTTCACTTGCTCAAAAGTTGGCAAATTAATATAAGTCGTTGACCAAGCTTTTGCTTTCTCTTCCCATCTTTTTTCACGCTCTTCTTGCGGCGTGCCTTTATGTGGGGTCATTTGTATAACTTGCGCTGTTTTAGTGATGTCAGATGCTTCATCAGCAGCATCGCTTTCATCTTTCGCCGTATCACATTTTTCACTTAAATCTTGATAAGGGCTATAGATAGGATCTATTTTACCTGGCTTATCAACACTGCGTGAATCAATACCTGTCCAGCCAGGAAGGGCTGAATTGGTTAGAAAAGCACTACCGCGTACATCGGTAATGGTTTTGATATCATCACCTTGTGCAATACGGTGTGAAATTTCAATTAGCGGACGTTCCGCATTACCATAAATTAATAGGTCTGCTTTTGCATCGAACAAAACAGATTGACGGACTTTGTCAGACCAATAGTCATAATGTGCTATGCGACGTAAGCTCGCTTCAATACCACCAATAATAACGGGAATACCTTTGTAAGCTTCTTTACAACGTTGTGTGTAAGCAGCAACGGCACGATCCGGACGTTTACCGCCTTCATCATTTGGCGTATAAGCATCATCATGTCTTAGTCTTCTTTCAGCCGTATAACGGTTGATCATTGAGTCCATGTTACCGGCAGTCACACCAAAGTATAAATTAGGCTTACCTAGTTCCATAAATGCATCTTTTGAATGCCAGTCAGGTTGAGCGATAATACCGACTCTGAAACCTTGTACTTCAAGCATACGGCCAATGACAGCCATTCCGAAACTAGGGTGATCCACATAAGCATCACCTGTGACTATAATAATGTCGCAACTATCCCAGCCAAGCTGTTTCATCTCTTTACGTGACATAGGTAAAAAAGGAGCTGCCTTAGCAGAGTCGCCTCTGTATTTTGGATATGAAAATAAATTGCGGTCTTTGTGGGGAGTTATTGGCTTCAAGAAAAAATCTCTAGTATTGGAATGTAAAATTGGGGTCATTGTACCATAGAGTTTAACAAAGTCGCTTTTTGTCGTTAACAAACAAAGGCGTTAATCAGTTGATCTTAAAGATCAACTGATTAGAGGACTATTAGAAGTGTGTTTTGAGATGATTAAAGGCGTTTAAGCTAGTGGTTCAGCAAGTTTAGCAATTAATTGACGAGACTCGGGTTTAACCGACGTGAGCATCACATCAATCACATCACCTAATTGCAATTCAATTTGATCGGCTACTTTAACCACGCCTTGTTCGCGAACACATTCTATTTTTTTAGCTTCAGAAGATTTGCCTAGCAAGCTACTTGGTACAAAGAAAGTCGCACCGTTTTCTTGAACACGCACGCGACAACCCGCTTTAACGATATCAAATATTTCTGCTTTATAACGCCAATCTGAGTTCTCTTGGTCTTTCAAATAGCAGCAATATAATAAATTATTCACATCACGTTCAGCCATACGCTGTACTTTACGGGCTTCATTAAGGTGTACACCAATATCAGCATCAATTTCAGTTGCTGTTTGTTGCATTAATACTGATTTGATTAAACGATGGTTAATTAAATCCCCATATTTACGGATTGGTGATGTCCAAGTCGCGTAATGGTCGACTCCCATAGTGAAATGCGGGGCAGGGGAAGGCGTTGTGTCTGCATAAGATAACAAACGGCGTAAACGATGATCTAAGTAAGCATTATGTAATAACGCCACATCTTGGCGCATTTTTATATAACCCTCTAGCGTTGCTAATGTTGCAGCTTCAACGGTGATGCCATATTCCGCTAATAAAGTAGCGGCTTTTTCTAATCTGTCCGAAGCAAAACCAGAATGCACATTAAACACTCCCGTTTGGCAATGCTTTGCAAGAAAGTCACCGGCACAAACATTCGCGGCAATCATTGACTCTTCAACTAAACGGTTCGCTGTACGGCGTGGTTCACATAGAATCTCGTAAACCTCACCTTTATTATTTAGCTTTAAAGTGTAATCGGGCTGGCTTTTAATCACTACTGTATTTTCGCAACGCCATTGATGACGGATTTCAGTCGCTTGTTCAAGCACTTTTAATAATGGCCCTAATTCTTTATTAGGTTTCCATTGACCTTCTGCTAGCGTTTCGTTTTCTAGATAAGTCGAAACATCATGGTAATTGAGACGATAATGAGATTTTATCCAGGCAGCAAAAAAAGCAGGTTCGCCTAGGATTTCACCGCTTTTACCAATTTGCAGGGTACAACAGATAGTCGCGCGTTTTTCACCTTCTTTCAGAGAACATAAGCTATCACTTAAATCACGCGGTAACATTGGCACGTTAAAGTTAGGTAAGTATAAAGTAAACGAACGTTTTTTCGCTTCCGCATCCATTTCGCTATTTTCAGGCACGTAAGCAGAAGGATCAGAGATAGCAACGGTTAGTGCCCAGCCTTGTTCATTTTCTTCAATATACAATGCATCATCCATATCCTGTGTATTAACACCGTCAATAGTGAAAAAAGGCATCTTTGTTAAATCTTGTCGTTCAAGATCCGCATCGATAACCTGCCAAGGATGATCAAATTCAGGGGCTTTATTAGGTAATTGATGTGTAGCGACTGCAATTAAGCGATACGCAAATGGGTCGTTATGCTCAGCGACTTTCTCAACCACTTCAACTAAGAAACCATTACCATCAAGGGCGTGAGAAAGTAATTTAACCTTCACCCAATCACCATCTTGGTAACCTTTATTGCTAAGTTGCATGGCGCCTTTAATTTTAAAGAAACCCTGTAATAACGGATTATTAGGTTTAATCGAGATACGTTTATCTTTAATAGAAAGTTGAGCAACAAACTCTGTGGTGTTGGTTTGTTTTAATTGTAAAGGTTGTGCAGATGACTTATCGCCATTCTCTGTAATAGAGGCAGTTATTTTGTCACCGTGTAATACTTTTTTCATTTCACTGGGTGCAATAAAAAAGCGTTTACCTTTATCGGTTTCTAAAAAACCAAACCCACGGTCAGAGGCTTTGACAATCCCTGTGCGTTTTGGGGTGTTTTCCTGCATGGTTTGTTTAAGTTGATTTAATAATGGATTGTCTTGAAACATGCTGGAAACCTTAAGTGAATAGCGATAATAATGTTCGAGAAAGAGGCGTTTATAGAAAAACGAGGGTTGAAATAAAAGCGAATAATATAACTCGTTAAACTTCCTCAACTTAAGTGATGAATAGTAAAGGTGATTGCAGGGGAATTAAAGGTTGAAGTGCGCAAATGTTGAAAATTAAAACTAATTTTAAGAAATGTTAAAATAAAGCTTGGCTTTTTTTTAAATCTAGATATAG
>NZ_JALAAC010000073.1:0-5474 GCF_037546855.1 Vibrio sp. 1-Bac 57
TAAGCGCGTCACTGACTGAGTCAGATTCTTGTTTTCTTCCTGTAAATTTTCGCAAAACTGCTGTTGCTGTTCCTGTCTCGTTATCAGCTTTTCTGAAGTAGCTTTGAACTCTTGAAACATAGTCTCCTGATCTTTTGAGAACTGCTCTAATGCGCTCAATAGGTGTTTTTCTAGCTCTGTCATTTAATTTAGCTCCCATACTTGAAGAGTGTTGTCTTGGTTTACGTATGCTTTTTTCACTGTGTTGAAAGGCGCTGTTATGTAGGTTTTCCCTTCGATGGTTAGCATCTCCAGCCCCTCCAATTTCAGCACTTCGTTTTGTTGAATTATCTGCTGGGCGTTGTCCTTGATCATGTTGCTCATCCACCACGCTGTGCCCCCCATCCCCGCGATGAATATCCCCATGATTGAGAGAATGGCTACGCTGAATTTCAGCGTCTTGGATATGCGATAGCGGGACATTGAGTCGATTGCTTTCTTCGAGTGCTCGAAGTGCTGGTCGAGTGCTTTCTTCGAGTGCTCGAAGTACTGGTCGAGTGCTTTCTTCGAGTTCTCGAAGTGCTGGTCGATTTTTTTCTCTACCTGCTTGATATAATTTTCTATTGAACTCTCTCTTTTTTGACAAAAGATCTCTAAAAGTTTCTTCATTTCGTTCAAGGTTTTCTGCTCTTTTTGCGTCATAAACTGCTTGAGCTGTTCTGACTCTGCTTGCATGTTCTCTGCTAAATTGGAAAGTTGATTCATATATTTCGCCTTTAAGTTTTATGTTTTTACCGCCATTTGGATCTTTAATTGAGATCGTGTTTTTAGCTTGTCGAGTGATGATAAACCCTGCATTTTCTAACGCCATGACTGCGTCAGACCTATTTTTCACAAGCCCTATTTCTATCTGGTTGAGTAATGCGCTATTGATCTGCTCTACTTGTTCACGCTTTGCTTGTGGCAAGTTGGTTACGTGCAAAGGTTTTACAGCTCGCTTGTTTTCGGGGGCATCTGGATCATGCAGATTGAGTGATGTATTTATGATCCTTTTCCATGTATCAACTCTCTTTTGATCTATCTTGTGGTAGTAGGGTTGCAAGCGTTTTGAAGTGGTAAGCTCTACACATGGCACGACAAAATTAAGCTCTAATCGATCTTTGTCTTTGTGCTCTACCCATAAAATTGAATACTGGTTTTTATCCAGCCCAGGGAGTAATACTTTTTCAAAGTCAGCCATGAGTTTATTTTTGATCCCTGGCGATAAGTCTTTTTCAGAAAAAGACAGACACCCACTTTTGTACTTCTGGGTAAACTCACATGAATTAATTAGATTAATAATTTCATCTGGATCGCCCTGTTCAAGTTTTGCAAGCTCCCGTTCTCGGTCTTTTCCTAGTAGATAATCTACCGGCCCACTCCCTCCACCGGTTCCTCGATTAAAAAATTTAACAATCATCTTTGGCCTTATTTTTCTCTTTTATAAGAGCAATATTTTCAGCCATTGATTGCAAAGCTGAAATAACTTTTACTGAATCCACTGGTTTAAAATGTTTTGAATTTAGACCTCTGGCAATCTGATTTAAGTTATTCCCAATCCCTGATAATTGCTTTAATAATTGAGGCTCTATTTCTGGATATTTAGGTTGTCTTTTTGGAGTAGCTGCAAGACAAGTTTCACGCATCCAAGCGGCTAATTCAGATCCTTCGCAACGAGCAAGAAGATCGAGTTTTTCCGTATCTGAAACACGTATAGATATTTTCTTTTCTCTCTTTTCTGACTTAGTCATAATTGTCATATTCTTAATAAAGGGTTAGTCATTTAGGGGTTTGGGGGCTCCCCAACCAGCAAAGAGGGACAGGTGCGAAGCGCCCCCTCTGTGTCTGCTGGCTTTTTACTTCGTAAAAAGGAACCCATTCAATCTTAAACCTGTTAAAAAAAATATGCAAGAAATGTTGATATGACTTAGTCATAATTAGATTTCATGCTATAATGACTGAGTCATGCAAGAGGAGATAACAAATGAAAATTATTGATGATGAGCAGTTTTTTGAATACCAATCTGAATGGTTTAAAACACAATTTAAAAAAGGGGATTCAAGTGGTGTATGGATCGATTTTAAAGGCGTTGAACATGCGTTTAAAATGGATCGATATGGATCTATGTTTGAGGACGTAACACACATTAGAAAAATGCTTAATGAAGTCGGTTTAAAACGTTTAAATAATGCTATTTCAGCCCGTAGAAAAAGAATTAACCAAACAGATAAAAAGTCTGTTCAGCTAACATTGGATAAGAACATAGCATCAAAACTTAAACTCATGGCAGAAACAAAAGGGGTGACTCAGTCAGAAATAATTGAGGGAATGATCACAGGTGAAATTCAAATGGATTTATTCAAATAGAGCCAGTCTAATGAATGACCTTGGGGTAGTCGCTCAAGTTAGAGGACTTATGACTGCGTCATACCAGGGAATAACCTGGGGAAAACAAAAAGACGTTTACCACAAGTTATTTCCCTTAGCCCTCCAACTCACTCCTTAAGCCGGTAGTCCTATATTTGGGATCTAAAAGAAAAAGAGTAATGCCGGCTAACGCGCTTAAATATTTGTTTTCGGCTACGCCGACCCCTACCCAAATAAGGACATTTTTATTCTTTTTATCGAGTAGCGAATCACATTGTTTCGTGTGTTTTCGTTAGCCCTACGTGCCATCAGATACGCTTAAAAGCGCCCCTCTCCGTCGATGACAATCAATTAGGTATATCCATCAGGATTTCTGATAAACCCGCTTCAATGCGGTTCATTAGGCTTTTCTAGGGCTATAAGTGGCTATGCTTATAACCTGCCATATTACGTCGTTTACTAATTGACCCGTGCCGCCAGTATTCGAGAACCCCTTGATTACTGGTTGATGCATTTAATAACGTCCAAGATAGAATATTTAAAGTCCACATCATGATTCCAAACGAAATATAGGCAGATACAGTTTGATTTTTACGGGGGAATGTTTAAAATTGCGGTAAGTTTGTTAGTTTACCTAGTCCCCTAAAGACTCTGTAAATGCCGAAATAACCGCGCGTCAACGCGGTTTTTTCACATCTGGCGTTTAGAGTATTCTGTAAAGCGCTAAAAATGAAGCTCTTTCTCTAAAAAAATTCTATTTTTAAAACCTCACTCTCCCCCAAAAAAATAACCTAATAAAAATC
Organism: Vibrio sp. 1-Bac 57; assembly: GCF_037546855.1. Lineage (NCBI taxonomy): Bacteria > Pseudomonadati > Pseudomonadota > Gammaproteobacteria > Vibrionales > Vibrionaceae > Vibrio > Vibrio sp. 1-Bac 57. The sequence goes on from NZ_JALAAC010000073.1 coordinate 3,190, forward strand.
TTGTCGCTTACAGCACGGGACTGACGTTATATAAATATTAAATAATAATTATGTTAGAACCATAAAATTACAGTGTAACTATCAATGTGGTCTTAATTTAAAATCTACGGGTAATTGGACTAAAAAATTTAAAGTAGGCGATCTCAGGGGCTAAAAAAAGCCACCATTTAGGTAGCTTTTTTTCTTTCGTGAAACGGGTGTTATGGTAAATATAATTCATGATTTTTTTAATGAACTACCCAATCACTTAAGCCAATAATTATGGTTCTAGGGTTGATTTAGAAGAAAAATTAGAAATTACAGAAGATGTGTCTGTAAATGCCCCGAATTTGAATTCATTGTTTTTATTAAGCCCATTTATATTAGCTAATATTTTAGGATTGCACACATCAAAAAACCGAATGGTGAAATCATAAATACGACCATCAGCATCAACATGTTCAGTTATTTCATAATCATCATCTAGATCTTTCATTTCAGAGAATGTTAAATTTAACGTACTTGCTAGTATTTTGGTTTTTTCATTCTCAATATTGTTCAGGTTAGGATATATCGAAAACTCGGCACTAATAATGCCTTTTTCTTTCCATCCTCTTAAAAAACCAGACCAGAGATTCGCACGAAGGTTAGATGTTTCCATTAATTTCGATGCATTCCATTTAGTAATAGTCCTACTTCCATCATTTTTATATAACACTACTTCTGCAATACGATCTCTAATAAGAAGCTTAAGGAAGTGTTTTTCATCACTAGGGCTAAAAGAAAGAAGTGGCTTAGTTACTTTTTTATTTTCAATTTCATCAATCAAACGGTTAATTACTGAATCAGGAGTATCAAACCCTTTAGCTAAAACTTCTAGTCGTTTAAATGTAGATTCGGATACTTCTATTTTTTTATTTAAAACAATCATCATACACCACTCAAGCATAGTTAAAATTCAATCATATATGATTGAATTATGGTTGCATATGTTTTCTTTCTACATTAGGCATATTGAAATTAAAAATAACTGGGCTTTTAGAAAACAAATAAACTTTTAACCAATGTTAGCGCAAGTCGCATGCGCGAAATACCGCTTATGGTAAATATCCGTTATTCCCCCGAAAAAAAGCCTTTAAAATTGAACACTGAGAAGTTTTAAGAAGCCCCCTTTGTGATTGTCCTTTCTACTGATTGCACTCCTCAGATAGCCGCTATGGGATTATTTTGAAATTAACCAGGGGGAGAAACTAAAGCAGCAGATTAGGTTAGTTACAGTGTAACTTTTTGAGGATACTCAAATACAAAAAAGACCACCGTTTGTTAGCCTTTAGATATTCATAGTTCGGATGTTATTACAGTCTGTTTAACCGAGTTATTTCTAGCTATTCACTGAAAACACATAATTTATGGGTTGTGTGCAAACCTTATATTTATCAAAAGCATGCTAAACACCTTCAACCTTCACATCCCTTTGATACGAAGCTACAACCGGACGATTATAATACGAATCACCTTCTAGAATTGGTGTGATTATTGCTTGTTTTTAAAGATAAATATAAAAAAGGTTTTCTTAACATGTATACAACAATGCAGTCCTCGATACCCAGTCCTCTAATGAGTAATGTTGAAAGTGGAAAAAGCACAGAAGAGACAAGCGCAAGCAAAGCAATAGAAAGTACGGCAAAGAGCCAGGCTGCTGTAGACACAAAGGCTACAACGAAGACAGACTCTGTCAATTTTTCAAATCGAGCGATGAAGGTTCAGAGCATTGCTAAGGATTTTTTTAGTGGAGGGCAGTTATCGTTAGCTGATCTGCCCAAATATATTAAAAGACTCGAGAATGATGGTTTTCTGACAGCAGTGGAAGCAGAAAAATTGGGCGGGGCTACTAGTAGTAATAAAACAGACCAACTTTCGGATGAAACCACTAAAGTACTGGATTGGATTGATAGTTTTCGGGATAAAGTGAATGAAAAAGATCCTCAAGATGGGCTTATTGGCGCCTTAAATCGGGCGGAAAAAACCATTGAAAATTTAAGCTCAAACTACGATTCATCAATGACTACGGATGTAAAAACATCATTGTGGGAGATTGATGGTTATCTTAAAAGTGACAAGATGGAGCAATGGGATAAACAAGATATTAAAGCATTAAAAGATGTGAAAACTATACTATCTCTAACCAATCAGTTGCATTCTAATAAAACAAACTCAACAGCTATTAATAGATATCTTCAGTTTTCCGGCAAGTCTTACGGATAATTGATTGGAACTGAAGTAAAATCAGCCTTTTTAACCGCGCG
>NZ_JALAAC010000074.1:0-5451 GCF_037546855.1 Vibrio sp. 1-Bac 57
TGGATTGATAATACACTCAGATCAAGGTGTTCAATATGTGAGCCATCAATATAGGCGGATACTGAGGTTGCATAAGTTTATCGGTAGCATGAGTAAAAAAGGATGTTGCTGGGATAATGCAGTAGCAGAAAGCTTTTTCGGTAGCTTAAAACAGGAAAGAGTCCACTGGCGCAATTACCGAACGCGTTATGCAGCTCAGCAAGATGTCTTGAATTACATCACGATGTGGTACAACAGCCAACGGATGCATTCATACCTTGATTATCAAAGTCCCAATGAATTCGAGCGTATGGATAAACCATTAAAAGAAGTAGCTTAAAGAACTTAACTAGGGTGACTGAATTCAGTTGACCAGGTCAGTGTTGAGTATTAACTTGTGTTTTATGAGCATGCATAGTCCTTATCCTAAAAATGTCCTTTAGTGTAGACTACAATTTTAGTCATGCCAGAGAACCACTAAAATTGTTGGGTTTTATAGTGTGGAAACAAGCGCCAAGGCAGAGTAGAAAAAATATTCGAACTTCAGATATTCTAAGTACCACCTTTCACTATCAACAGTTGTTCATTAAGTACTGAGCGAGTTATCTATCAATATCATTATTATTGTCTTCTAAATGATTGTAATGTACCTATTGATGTTTAAAATACCTATCTAAAATAAACGTATTAGATAATTTCAGTACGAGAAATTCTTTCATAGAAGAGATATTTATAAATGCTTCGAAAACTATTTACTTGTTGGTTATTACTGGTTTTTTCCTCTCTTCTTATCGCGGAAGAAAAAGTGGTTTTGCAGTTAAAATGGGAACATCAATTTCAGTTTGCAGGATATTATGCGGCTAAATGGCAAGGTTTTTATGAAGAAGCTGGGCTTGATGTCGAGATACGACCTTCTGTCAAAGCAGATAAAAGTATTATCACGCCAAGTGATGAGATTAAACAAGGCCAGGCGCAATTTGCAATCGGTGGTTTAGACATTCTACTGGTTAAAGATAATGACCTTAATCCAGTCATTCTCGCTTCACTGTTTCAACATAGCCCGACGGCCATCTTTTCGCTACAAAATACCGATATTAGTAGTCTCAGGGAACTCTCTCAATTACGTATTGCCGTTACTGAATCTGATTTTGCTAAAGCTGAAATAGCTGCGATGTTTCGCTCACATGGCTATGATTTCAAAAAAATAAAATTTGTAGATCAACCCGTTACCATCGATACGCTATTAAACAATGAAGCCGATGCGATTGTTACCTATGCGATTTCCGCTGAGTTCTCAGCAAAAGAGAAAGCGATCAAGCTCAATAAAGTTAAACCGGCGGATTTAGGGTTAGACTTCTATGGTGACTCGTTGTATACCTCATTTGAATATGCAAACAGTCATCCTGATATTGTTAATCAGTTTACCAAAGCGAGTATGAAAGGGTGGCGTTATGCCATTGAGCATAAAGAAGAAATAGCAAAACGGATAGCCAATGAGTTTCCCCGTTATTTAGTCAAATACGATGATATTTATCAATATAATCTCTTCTTCGCTGAACATATCGATCAACTACTGAATTATGCTGAAAAACCATTAGGAGATATTAATAAAGAACGTTGGTTCAATATGAATGAACGAATTCGTTCCTTAGGTCTGATCCGTTCAGATTTAAATGATAGTCATTTTAGTGTTCAAAAAGAAGAGATAACCCCATTTTCAGATAGCTTTATTTTTTATTTACTCGGTATCATCATGCTGCTTTTTGTTATCTTTTTTCTTTGGACTCGCGAGCTTAAAGTATTAACCCTGTTAGCGGTCATATTAGTGATCGTCCTTTTTGAAATGCAATTTGAAGACATATTTATCAAAGAGGAAAAGCGCGCTGTCAAAGAAAATGCGACCCAGGTGGTTAATACTATCAGTGCAAAGCTAAAAGGGGAGTTAGAGAATAACCTTTCTTTGTTGACTGGCTTTGCCTCTTACATATCAGCCACCCCTGAACTCACTAATGAGGACTTTGCTCGTTATGCACAACCTCTCTTTCAAAAAGATCCGATGCTCATAAGCTTTGTAGCAGCAAAAGATTTGGTCATTAATTATGTTTTTCCGCTTAAAGGAAATGAAAAGGCAATGGGGTTAAATTATAGAAATACCCCTAATCAAATAGAAATGGTTGAACAATTAGTGAATACCGGGCAAGTTCAGATGATTGGTCCAGTTAACTTGGTACAGGGAGGTAAAGCCTTCATTGGTCTAGCGCCTGTTTTCTTACCTGACGGGACATTATGGGGGATTATTTCAGCGCCGATTGATGCTGATCTATTACTTAAATTTATAGAAAAGGAAAGCTCTCGTCATCATTTTAACATTGCTATTAGAAGTTACGATTTACAAGGTGAAGCGGGACCTGTTTTCTTCGGAGAATCTGCTGTTTTTGATGCACAGAATAAATTAGCATCATCAAGGATTGCAGTAGGCGGGCATTCTTGGCATATAGCTGCGACTCCTTTATTCGTCGACAATGAATTACCTACTAATATCTATTTATTGCGATCTTATTTTATTGTCAGTGCATTTATATTCAGTTTGTTTATCTGGTTTAGGTTTAAACAAACATCGAAACAAACAATGCTAGAGCTAAAGTTAAATGAGGATAAAAGGTTATTAGAGTCAGTCGGACGAGTTGCGAAAATTGGCGGCTGGGAACTTGATAATGAACTGAATTTTATAAAATGGTCTGAGCAGTCCTCTTTAGTGATAGGTGAGCCCCAAGCATTTTTACCTGCTAAGTTAAGCGATTTAAAAAAATATATTTCAGCTGAAGATTATCAATTATGGAAAACAAAAATAAAAAATGGACTAAAAGCGCCTAAAGCCTTTTCTATTAAAATAGCATTTGCTACAAAAAATAATAAACCAATGTGGCTTAAAATAGTGTCTGATGGCAAAGCAACCGACAACTCATCTTCTATTATAGGGACTATTCAGGATATAACTGAAAAAATATTAAATATAAAATTTATTGAATATCAAGCTTCTCACGATAGCTTGACTAACCTGCCTAATCGCCGCACTTTTCAGGACCGGTTGGATCTTGCAATAGAAAGTGCTTCTCGTAGTAAAAAAAGTATCGCGATTTTATTTATCGACTTAGATCGTTTTAAGCCCATCAATGATAATCTCGGGCATCATGCTGGTGATTTGGTTTTGATTGAATCTGCTGATCGATTAAAAAAACTCATTAGGTCATCTGATACGGTTTCACGCATAAGCGGCGATGAGTTTGCGCTTATTCTCAATGATGTTGAACATTATAAACATGCGCTTACGATAGCGGATAAAATTTCCCAAAAGATGCAGGAGCCTTATCAACTGAGCAATGCAGAAGTTCATTTGAGTGCCAGTATCGGCATTGCAATATACCCTGACGATGCAAACAATGCAGATGAATTATTAAAAAAAGCAGATCAGGCGATGTATGAGGTAAAAGCAAACGGCAGAAATGGATACCAATTCTATACCCAAGAGATGCAACAAAAATCAGAGTACCGTCATCAGCTTCGCAACGAGTTGATCACGGCACTTAAAACAAAGGAGATACAACCTTATTTTCAACCCATTATAGAGCTCAACACCAAGCAAATTAGAAAATGCGAAACACTGGCTAGATGGCAACAGAAAAATGGTGATTTTATAGCGCCTATTGAGTTTATCAATTTAGCGGAAGAAACAGGGTTAATTAACCAAATTGATTTATTTATGTTAGAGGAATCTAGCAAATACTTAATGGAAATGGACGTCGAGATTGAATTATCCATTAATGTATCGCCAAGGTTATTCCATACTAAGGATAATGCACTACAGCATTGGCTTACGGCTATCAAAAAGATCAGCAAATCAGTGAGCCTTACTATTGAGATCACCGAGCGTCTTTTAACAGAAGATTCCAAGAAAGTACTTACTATTCTCAATCAATGTAAAAATATGGGGATTAAAGTCGCTATTGATGATTTCGGTACGGGTTACTCATCCTTAAATTATTTGATTAACTTTCCAATTGATCAAATTAAGATAGATAGAAGCTTTATTAAAAATATTGGTATCGATAGTGCCTCTGAGATATTAATAGAGACTATTTTGACGATGGCAAATCGACTTGGCATTAAAGTTGTTGCGGAAGGAATTGAAACACAAGAGCAATTAACTTATCTACATAAGCACCACTGTGATTTCGGGCAGGGGTATTTGCTTGGTAAACCAATGAATAGAGAAAGCTTTCATTCCTTACTCAAAAAATAGTCCGTTTATTAAACGCTAAACGCATCTCGTTGATAGAGGCTTTGTGGGGCCGTGAACGATGATATTTTTTGTATTATATGATTTTTATCTTTATCTTTATCTTTATCTTTAAGTACTAAGTTTTCAACTAGGGGGGATATTCATAGTGCTTTATTAAGTATATCAGGCGTCTTAATAAAGAATAAAATGAGAATTTAAAAGGAGGAAATAGTTTTTTGCAGTCTCTTTTTTTGATAAAAGTTAACAAAAGGTTAAAATTAGTTGATAATCGTATTTATTTAGAGTTTTTGTAATTTTAATCTAAATTTATTAACACCTATTATGTGCTAAAAACTAAATGTTAAGGCTAATTTATGAGTCGTTGGTATGATAAACGCCCCAAGTTAGGGAAGAATCTAGACAAATTTAAAGGAATGAAACAAGAGATCAGAGAGCCTATTCTCAATGGTATCATGACTTAGTAAAACATAGTCAACCAAGCCTTATGACAATAGAAAAAGCATTTGAATTTCGGTTAAATTGTTCTCGATTACGTTGGTATGAGCATGATCCTCATTGTTGGTTTGTTTTTAATGTATTGGAAAGAGCCAATATATCGACCTTAGAATCAGTTGAACAACCCGTGAGCGCAATCTCGTTCGTTCACGGGCGAGTTAGCGATTAAACTAAATTCTCTTTAATGATTTAGATGTTTTAACTGCTTTTTCAGTTGGTGGCTCTTGTTGGTTTTCAATGTACTTTTTAATAACATCTAAACTAGCGCCACCACAAGAAACAACGCAGTAAGATGGACTCCAAAAATGATTACCCCATAACTTACTTTTTACTTGTTCCCAGTGCTCGCGCCTTACCATATAAGAAGACTTGCCTTTAAGCTTTCCTACCAAGTTAGATACGGCAACCTTGGGGTGAACAGACACCATTAAGTGAATGTGATCTCCCTCCCCTCCAAACTCTAATAACTCACATTGCATCTGTTCACAAGTCTCTTTTATTACTTCTTTTGTGCTATCAAGCATCTTTTTTGTAAATACATCTCGCCTATATTTAGTAACAAATACTAGATGAACGTAGTTTTTATAAAGACAATTACTTCCTGTTCTCCACTCGTACATATTAACCTCATGCTAGATTGACTTTAGGAATGAATAGTAATACATTAACATTCATTG
>NZ_JALAAC010000075.1:0-5373 GCF_037546855.1 Vibrio sp. 1-Bac 57
CCTCATTAAGTGGAAATTAATGGTTGGCGTATAATCGCGAAGCGATGGCCAACTGTTAATTTTCCATTTAAATGACTTGTTATGTGCGCTGTTTACATCAAAGCTTATTCAGAATAAAATCTATTAATTTTTTCTTCTTTGTCTTAAGCATTTCTTTTTCTCCATAATTATTATCGAATGAAGTCCTGCCACGCAGAGGAAATTTGTAATCTTCAATGATTCTAATAGCTTCTTCCTCGCTTCTAATAATTGCCTTTTGTTTCCAAAGGTCTTGCTTGTAACTTATAGAGCTAGTTGGAAGCTTAATTTTACCAGTTGATGATCGATTGATTACAACCCACTCTCCTGATTCATTAAAGTTATCTATTCCTTTACGACCAACAAGAGCAGAACAATATATTATATCAACGGGGTTAACATTGTGATCGATTGTCACATCAGCCCAATGCTGATAACTACCCGAAGAGCTGTAGGAGTTAAGCAAGTCCATTTCAAATTCAATTTCATTTAATTCCAAATATTCAGCTGCGACTTTTAGCTTCATCAAACTTTCAGCGTACCCTTCGGTTGATTGATAACCATCTTCACTTTTAATTTGCCTCGTTAATGTTATTAAATCTATATTTTCATTTGATAGCTTTTTTTGAGTATGATCATACAACTCTTTAAGCTCTTCGATTGCATCCAATAACTCTCTTTCTGATACACTTTCGAGAAAATGTTTAATATTGTCATTCAACGAATCAATGGCCCAATGTTGAACACGATCCATACAAAATGGAAGCCTACTGAAACCTAAAGCCCTTTCAACCAAATATCCTAATAGGGCATAGCCAAGGCTATGTTTACTCCAAGTAAAACCAGCTACTTCCCCTTCTCTTGCTGTAGCAGCATGTCCATAACCTATGCAATTTGCTAGTAGATCACTTTCAATGTAAAAACGGTGATCTTCTGATTTTGCATCGGTTTTCCACAAACTTCCTTGACTGTAACGCTTCATTGAATTCCTTCTACATCTACTTTGAAATTTATTAAAATGACATGGCACATACCAACGCTGCATTAAGCGGACTAAAATAGTTGGTTATAATGTGGAGCGAAGCGGAGCCTAACCAACTGTTTTAGTTCCGTTTTAAATGCCTTGTTAACTGTTTCTAATCTTCACCAAGATCTATTTTACGGCTAAACCATTCATATTCATTGTATGGAAAATCATCACCAAATTTATTATCTAGTTGGGTTTTAATAAAAACATAGTCATGTCGAGCCTTGCCTCTATCATGACATTGTGAATTCCCCTCAATTTTCTCGGCTAAATAAGTTAATGAAGCACGATTGAAAAGCTTTATATATTTAGGTATAGCAACTTGAAATCTAGCATCAGCCTGATCATAAGAACCACTTTTTCCATAGTAATATGCGACTATATTACAGAACTCTTCTTCCCATTCTTCTGTATCAGAAATATCCAGTAATGTATCAAGCTCTTCTGGAGCGAATGAGGGAGGCTCTTCGCTATCAATCCACTCTTTAATATCTCTAGAGTGCTTTCTGATATCTTCTTTTATGAACCATCCCATAATCTTACCTACTCTATTATTTTCAATACAGTGGATAATTTTAAGCCTTGCTTCTTCTTTCAATAATGGATAGATATCAGGATATTGAGATAAGAAATACACAGCGAATGAAGATGGTGTTTCAGATGAAGAAATATTACTGTAATAGTCTAAATCCCCTGTTATTTCATCGGCTAATACGGCTCTATTTCTACTAGCAAGAACTTCAAGTACATATAAGTTAATTACTCTATTCTTATTACAACTCTCATTTTCTAGCTTAAAAACAAATTTCCATAAAGAGCGGAATAAATTCAACTCAACAGCCGGAGTTGTCCTGCTGAAATATCTACTTTCAACATACTTTTTAGCTTTATTTCTGTCATTCAATACTTCTTTAGATTCATCGAGATCTTGAAGTAATTCTTTTAGGATATGTTGAGTATAAAAAGGAGGTTTTATTAATAACTCTTCAAGCGTATTTCTGATTAATGCTCTCACTGTTTCTTTTTTAGGAGAGTGTAGCTCTCTATCTTTATTCAATACAGGGTGGGCAGATAAATGTCTTTGCTTCTGCAAATAACGAAGGTTTTCATATTCAGCTGAATCAATTAAATTTGTTTTATTGTTTACATCATCGATTAACTGAAGTTCCCAAGCCGGTGAATTTGGGTTTGCTATTTGGATAGCGGTGACTTCGTCTAAGATCTCTTTCGCTGATGCATCCCCATATAAATCAACTAGACTTTGAAGCTTAAAAACAACATCACAAACGGCTACAGACCATAACATTACGGTCGCAGACCTATAGTTACCATTATGATATGAAGATAATACTTCTTTAAAATATATTTTTGTTTTTCCGTAATGAATACTTTCTGATACTTTTTCTAATGAAAACTCTTGCATATATACAACTCTTATCAGGTTACGAATGGACAGTTAACGCCGCATTAACTGGCGCGTAGGTTGGTATTGTTTTTGCGCCTTTGTCTTTTGCAAAAACAATGACAGCCGTAATGCGTCCAAGTTTAATGACTTGTTATATTTTTTCTTTAACCTGATGATTATACAAATCAAGTGTTTGGTGATAAAGGTTACAAGCCTCTCTAACAGCCCACCCCAAAGAACTAAACTCCACAAGTGCTTTCGTTAATGTAAATGATTTCACAGTAGAACAATTTCCAGAGGTTAAACTTAAACAGTAATCGTCAGATTCTAACTTAATGTCAACATTTAGTTCTCGTGCAATTGAGCTCAGATGTTCCCAATCTATAAATAAGTAAATTGATAGGTATCCACTAATAAAACTTGCAAAAACCTCAGGATCTTTTAGGGAAAGTGAATATGGGTAAAAAAGTGACAAATCTAAGTTATTTTTTAATTCATTAAGTGATATGAACATAGGTTGCTTTAAGCCATCAATAAATGACATGTGTTCTCGTAATTTTTCGGGTGGAGTTCCACTATAAAAACTATAACAATACACACCTTCTTCAATCGCAGAAAAATGATGACCATTAACTTTAGTTAGCTCTAGGTGCTTATTAAACTCATCAATTCTTGTAATTTCATCATTGTTCATAGCAATGCGTTTAGATAAATAATTTCCACCTCTTAAAGATTCACTTTCATCGGTAATTATATATTCCTGCACAGCCTTCATACTTTTAAGCTGTTTTTCCCCCTTCTTTTTACATGCCTCACTTTGCTTTAACTCCATTAGATATGGAATATCTTTATCCATTAGAGTTAAATCTCCGTGTCTCATAATGCTGGTTAGGTCATTCATTAGAGCTTTAATACCCTTTGAAATTGCTAAATCAAAGCAACTTTTTTCAAAGTCTTGGCCCTCCTTTCCCAGAATATCCCCAGAAAGCTCTTTTAGCTCTTGCTTATCCAACGAATAAGCATACGGACGTAGATCATATTTATCATAATAAATATGCGGTAAAGAATTTCCAATATGTCTCGACCATAACTTTAGATCCGAAAGCTCTTCTATTTGTCTTTTACAAATTTTTATAGAGTTTTTAAAAGCAATGGACATATTTTTTGTATTTGTTCTTGAACGTTTCAATTGCTTAAGCTCTATCAATCGCTTTTTTCTCTTACGCACAGATTGTTCTAACCATTCGTGCCAAAGTAACAATTCATTTTGAATAGAGACAAAGCAATCAATATTATCTGGGTCATCTTGCAATAAATTAATGGATTTTTTTATTTTAACTAATTCAGAGAAAAAATAATGTTTCAATACAGCTCCCTAGATACAAAAAATATAACGCCCAAATAATGGGCAAAAAATTGTTGGCTAAAATAGCGACGCAGGAGCAAAAGCCAACTGTTTTTTGTTCTGTTAATTTGCTTGTTATATGCCCATTTTGCCGTTTAATTTTTTGAAAATAGTTTATGAAACAACTCTTCAGATTTTTTGAGTCCTTCATCCGTTAGTACAACAGATTTAGCTTTACCAACAGGATCACAAATTAAACCTTTTTCATGTAGTCGATTAGTCACTTCCCAATCAATTTGTTTCCATGCTCGGAAATGATCATGCAATGTGAGATACATTAAAGCTAAGGCTGCCTCATCTATTTTATCTTCATCAATATCCATGATTAACTCCTAAACCCTAGGGGCATATAACGCCTTAATAACTGGCGTGTAGGTTGGTGTTATTTTTGCAGTTTTTTCTTTTGCAAAAATGATGACAACCGTAATACGTCCAGTTGATTAACTTGTTAGTTTTAATTGAAACTAGTTTATATGTCGATGTCATATTTTTTAATATAAGCAACTAATTCGCGAAACGAGTTTAAAAGGAATACTCTATTGCCCCAATTATTGCCTTCATCACTAACCCCAGGATTAATAAATGTGCCATTAGGATCAATAAATGTTTCGCTACTGTTTTCTAAGCACCCTTTTGTATATTCCCAATCTGCGTCAAATATTAGATCAAAAGCTTCTATAAAATCAGATATAAGCAGATTTAGTTTTTTGTGAGCCTTAAATCCCCCAGATTTTTGGATAGCCAGTGCTCTTGATAGAGTCAGTATCTCTTCAATAAGATCTCGATCAGAACGCAAATCACCTGTACTAATAGTTTCATAGCAACTTTTTTCAATTATTCCTTTAACCTTCCCTTCAAGTTCAGGCCAAAATTGTTCAAACACTTTATGAAGTACATTTTCATCTAATACATTAGACTTGTTAGCTTTGTTTAGATCAGATACTAACCTCTTAAAATCATTTTTTTCAAATAATGTTGTTTGAAACTGTGTGAGAGGTCCATTGATGTCTGAGTTGTCTAGCCCAATTAAAATGGGACAAACAAGTGATTGTTCTACTTTTTTAGAAATAGCACCAGCTTCAAACATAAGCCATTGACTACTTAGATTTTCACTTGTAACACAGAATATTCCAGCCATAGAATCATCAAGTTCACCTGCAATATCAGATGACCAACGTGTACCTTTTTCAATGTCACTTGGTGTAAAATAAGGCTTAACTGTTTGTAATACTGTTGGGAGCCACTCTCTAATAGCTTCGGCAACTTTTTTACTGGTATCGCCTGACCAACTAATAAATACTTTCATGTTAAACGGATCCTTTATGATATTTTAAAACTAACGCCCACTTAAGCGGACAAAAATTGTTGGCTAAAATTTTGTGAGGAACGAACAATAGCCAACTGTTTTTGTTCCGTTTAAAGTTCTTGTTAGCTGGTGATTTTAAACTCACCAGTTGCTTCAGCAGTGATAATTTTAGCTCTAGAAAAATTCGAATCTGATTCAACAATCCACACACC
>NZ_JALAAC010000076.1:0-3082 GCF_037546855.1 Vibrio sp. 1-Bac 57
GAAGCATTTGCAAGCAATCACGCAGCTCTTTCAAGACTTTGCAGAGCAAAGGCAGAACGAAATAGAAAGTTATACCAAGTCCCTGCAACAAAATCAGAAACAGCTCGATATCAACTACAAGGGATCATTCAGCAAGCTAGAGAAAGAAGCGAAGAAAAGCATCGACTCAGTGACCAACTATCGCGTCTCCAAGACGCTGAAATTCAGCGGTGCAATACTCTCAATCATGCTGGTATTCACGGCAGGAATGAGCGGAATATCGTGGAAAATGGGGCAGGATATAATAGCGCAGCAAGCAGTAATTCAAGAGTTGGAGAGCAAGGGGGGGAATATTCAAATAACGACCTGTGGGGATCAGAATCAATTGTGCATCAAAATAGATTTGGAGCAGACGACATACGGAACGGACGGGGTTTACCCGTGGATGGTACCAGAGGGATATTAAATGACAGAGCTAGAGAAACACCTATTGGACGCATTAACCGAGTTATCAAAAAATCAAGAGACCATGTTTCAAGATTTCAAGAATACTTCAGAGAGTTTGGTCAATCGCTCGTTAGAGCAACAGAAGTTTTGCGAGGCTTTACAGCAGGAAAACAAAAATCTGACTCAGTCAGTAACGAACTTAACAGGGCATCTCACCGATTTAGCGATACAGTTAAACGTTTTATTAGAGAAGAAGAAAGGGAGTTGAAGCTGGATAAAAAGGTCGAAAACCATTATTTCGGGCCTACATTACGCTGAAACAGAAAAATCAATTTTAAGGGCTAAAACAGGCCCTTAACAGTAAAAATAAACTCGGCTTGTCATTGCTTAAATGTTCATTTTAAAGTGCTCAGAATGCCGCTTTGGCGGTCTTTTTTTTGTGAAGTCTTTCTTTTGAGGGGCTAAAACCACTATTTAACATAATAGTCATTTTACGTAATTATTAATTTACCCGTAAATATTGATTGACTACTGAATTTAGTAATTTTACTATAATTATTAAATTTACTAAATAAAAGGTGACTAATGAAAACTCCAAAGCATTTAAAACATAAACCAATACTAGAAGTTGCAGACTACGATTCTATCGATGGCCATCGAGCTAATAACACTGATGCAAAGTGTTTATCTATTGGTGTAGCACAATGGAATGGAAGCCTTGAAACCGAGCTTTCAGCTAAAGTTTGGCGACAGGTTGATAATAGATGGTCAAGACAATCCGAAGAACTTCCTTTGAATAGAGTTATTGATTTGGCAACTTTAGTATGTGAGTCAAAACTTTATTCAGATGGTAAAAAATTATCTTCAAAAGGAAATTTTATAATAAGTAAAACGGAACGTTCAGATTTACATGACAAAATACTTAAAATGGAATTAGAGGGGAATAAAGAATATTTAGATAAAGGCTTTAAACGATTGGCTAAAGCTTTAAAGGAATTAGGATATTAAGTCTATATTTAAAGGATTAGTAATGAAAAATAAAACAGTTATATTAACTACTTCTATCATTTTACAGGCAGGATTATTGTCTGCTTGTACAAGTGAAAATTGGATTGATAATGTAAAGTCAGGTGTATTTTCAAGTTATGACAAAGTGAAACCTGTTGGTGTTGTATATGATAACTGGAAAAGTTGTAAAAGTGTCTTTTGGGAGGTAGTTAAAGAAGAAAAAGGTTACGCTGAAGTTAAATTTACTTGCGATATAAAAGGAATTGATAATATTGTTTCAGCTCTTAAAGATAATCAAAATTCTATAGAGGATAGTAACAAATTAAAATATCGTAAATTAGAAAAAGAAAAAGAAGACTACCTCTCTAGATCTCAATTGGATGTATGTAAAACAGAATTTTTCATAGAAAAAATATCTAAAGGGATTACATATAGATCAAAAGATAGCCTGTTAACTGGTGATGAATTAAATTCTCTGGTCAACGAATATCATGAGATATTGTTAGACTCTTTTAACAAAGCTAAAAGTAATGAAATTTATAACGAAGAAGTGATAGCTAAAATAAAAAAGGATACTAAATATCTATCCGAGATAAATGAGAAATTGAAATATAAATTTTCTAATTCTGGATCTGTTTTATTTCAAGGTAACGCTGAAAAACTCAGTGATAATAAGAATGAAAAATATAAAGAAATTCAATCTAACCTTCTTGAATGTATAGGTGATAATAGTAATTATTATATTGGTGATGAAAGAGTTATTGGTGATTACCGTAATATTAATTATTACTTGAAAAAGCAACAAGATATAGCATTACTTAAAAAACAAAAAAACTTTGATTCCCTAAAAGGTATTAAAGTTACAGTTTTATTTGACGTTAACAAAGATAATTTCAATATAAGTAATTCATACTCTGAGTTTGTTATCGGTGATGAAATACAAACAACATCATACTCTAAAAATATTATACAAAGCCTTATTTATAAGGATGTAAATCTATCTGAAGAGTTCATTAAAGGTAATGTAATAGATTATTTAGCTAATAAATTTTAGTGAAATATGTAGATTTTATTTGTGTAACTAAAAGCCACTGAAAAGTACATATTAGTTACACTGTCATTTTACCATTTAACATAATGGTCGTTTTACGAACGACAAAAGGCTACCTAAATGGTGGCTTTTTTTAGCCCCAGAGATCGCCTACTTTAAATTTTTAAGTCCAGTTACCCGCAGATTTTAAATTAAGACCCTAAGAATAGTTACACTGTAACTTAACGGTTTAACATAATGGTCATTTAATAATTACATAACGTCAGTCCCGTGCTGTAAACGATAGACTTTTTATTAGGTGATTTTTTGAGGGATGAGTGAGGTTTTAAAAATAGAATTTTTTTAGAGAAAGTACTTCATTTTTAGCGCTTTACAGAATACTCTAAACGCCAGATGTGAAAAAACCGCGTTGACGCGCGGTTATTTCGGCATTTACAGAGTCTTTAGGGGACTAGGTAAACTTAACTATTACCGCAATTTTAAACATTCTCCTGAAAAAATCAAACTGTATCTGCCTATATTTCGTTTGGAATCATGATGTGGACCTAAAAATCCTATCTTGGACGTTATTAAATGCATCCACCAGTAATCAAGGGG
>NZ_JALAAC010000077.1:0-2754 GCF_037546855.1 Vibrio sp. 1-Bac 57
GTTGATAACAAGCGTTATATCCTGGAATTTCCGAATGGGGCAACCCGGCACTTAGTGTCATCGTTTAGTGAATACATAGCTAAGCGAAGCAAACGAGGGGAACTGAAACATCTAAGTACCCTTAGGAAAAGAAATCAACCGAGATTCCGAAAGTAGCGGCGAGCGAAATCGGAACAGCCCTTAAGCTGTTTAAAAGTTAGTGGAAGGCTCTGGAAAGTGCCACGGTACAGGGTGATAGTCCCGTACACAAAAACTTCTTTACAGTGAAAACGAGTAAGACGGGACACGAGAAATCCTGTTTGAATATGGGGGGACCATCCTCCAAGGCTAAATACTCCTAATTGACCGATAGTGAACCAGTACCGTGAGGGAAAGGCGAAAAGAACCCCTGTGAGGGGAGTGAAATAGAACCTGAAACCGTGTACGTACAAGCAGTAGGAGCGGATTTATTCCGTGACTGCGTACCTTTTGTATAATGGGTCAACGACTTAATTTCAGTAGCAAGGTTAACCGTTTAGGGGAGCCGTAGGGAAACCGAGTCTTAACTGGGCGAATAGTTGCTGGGATTAGACCCGAAACTTGGTGATCTAGCCATGAGCAGGTTGAAGGTTGAGTAACATCAACTGGAGGACCGAACCCACTAATGTTGAAAAATTAGGGGATGACTTGTGGCTGGGGGTGAAAGGCCAATCAAACCAAGAGATAGCTGGTTCTCCTCGAAAGCTATTTAGGTAGCGCCTCATGTATCACTGTTGGGGGTAGAGCACTGTTAAGGCTAGGGGGTCATCCCGACTTACCAACCCTTTGCAAACTCCGAATACCAACAAGTGCAATCATGGGAGACACACGGCGGGTGCTAACGTCCGTCGTGGAAAGGGAAACAACCCAGACCGCCAGCTAAGGTCCCAAAGTATATGTTAAGTGGGAAACGATGTGGGAAGGCTTAGACAGCTAGGAAGTTGGCTTAGAAGCAGCCATCTTTTAAAGAAAGCGTAATAGCTCACTAGTCGAGTCGGCCTGCGCGGAAGATTTAACGGGGCTAAACATATCACCGAAGCTGCGGACGCATATTTATATGCGTGGTAGAGGAGCGTTCTGTAAGCCGTCGAAGGGAAAGCTGTAAGGCATCCTGGAGGTATCAGAAGTGCGAATGTTGACATGAGTAACGATAAGGGGGGTGAAAAACCTCCCCGCCGGAAGACCAAGGGTTCCTGTCCAACGTTAATCGGGGCAGGGTGAGTCGACCCCTAAGGCGAGGCCGAAAGGCGTAGTCGATGGGAAACGGGTTAATATTCCCGTACCCTTTATTATTGCGATGGGAGGACGGAGAAGGCTAGGTGGGCCTGGCGATGGTTGTCCAGGTTCAAGTATGTAGGTGGGAGACTTAGGTAAATCCGGGTTTCTACTAACACTGAGATACGATGTCGAGGTACTAAGGTACTGAAGTCATTGATGCCATGCTTCCAGGAAAAGTCTCTAAGCTTCAGATAATAAAGGATCGTACCCCAAACCGACACAGGTGGTCAGGTAGAGAATACCAAGGCGCTTGAGAGAACTCGGGTAAAGGAACTAGGCAAAATGGTACCGTAACTTCGGGAGAAGGTACGCCTCCGACGGTGACGTCCCTTGCGGATTGAGCTGTTGGAGGCCGAAGATACCAGATGGCTGCAACTGTTTATTAAAAACACAGCACTCTGCTAAATCGTAAGATGACGTATAGGGTGTGACGCCTGCCCGGTGCCGGAAGGTTAATTGATGAGGTTAGACTTAGGTCGAAGCTTTTGATCGAAGCCCCGGTAAACGGCGGCCGTAACTATAACGGTCCTAAGGTAGCGAAATTCCTTGTCGGGTAAGTTCCGACCTGCACGAATGGCGTAATGATGGCCATGCTGTCTCTACCCGAGACTCAGTGAAGTTGAAATCGCAGTGAAGATGCTGTGTACCCGCGGCTAGACGGAAAGACCCCGTGAACCTTTACTATAGCTTAGCAGTGAACTTAGAGCCTACATGTGTAGGATAGGTGGGAGGCTTTGAAGCGTTGTCGCCAGATGACGTGGAGCCAATCTTGAAATACCACCCTTGTATGTTTTGAGTTCTAACCATGGCCCCTGAATCGGGGTTTGGGACACTGTTTGGTGGGTAGTTTGACTGGGGCGGTCTCCTCCTAAAGAGTAACGGAGGAGTACGAAGGTTGGCTAATCACGGTCGGACATCGTGAGGTTAGTACAATGGTATAAGCCAGCTTAACTGCGAGACAGACACGTCGAGCAGGTACGAAAGTAGGTCATAGTGATCCGGTGGTTCTGAATGGAAGGGCCATCGCTCAACGGATAAAAGGTACTCCGGGGATAACAGGCTGATACCGCCCAAGAGTTCATATCGACGGCGGTGTTTGGCACCTCGATGTCGGCTCATCACATCCTGGGGCTGAAGTCGGTCCCAAGGGTATGGCTGTTCGCCATTTAAAGTGGTACGCGAGCTGGGTTTAGAACGTCGTGAGACAGTTCGGTCCCTATCTGCCGTGGGCGTTTGAGAATTGAGAGGAGCTGCTCCTAGTACGAGAGGACCGGAGTGGACGAACCGCTGGTGTTTGGGTTGTCATGCCAATGGCATTGCCCAGTAGCTACGTTCGGAATCGATAACCGCTGAAAGCATCTAAGCGGGAAGCGAGCCTCAAGATGAGTTCTCACTGGAACTTTAAGTTCCCTAAAGGGCCGTTGGAGACTACAACGTTGATAGGCAAGGTGTGTAAGT
>NZ_JALAAC010000078.1:0-2597 GCF_037546855.1 Vibrio sp. 1-Bac 57
TGCATATTCTCAACCATCGCGATCACCCATTCTCATGTAAGCCGATCACTTGTTCTCACTTATCCCGATCACCTATTCTCATCAATGCCGATCACTTTTTTTAAGTAAAAGGTACTCAAAAATCACTTTGCTTTGTTAAACCCGCATACTTCCTTTTTGTTTTTAAAAAGGGAATCTTTATGCCAACAGAGTCAATTTCAATGAGAAAACTAAAAGAGATATTACGCTTAAAGTATCAAGCAAAACTATCACACCGTAAGATAGCTAAGAGCCTATCCATATCAGCTTCAACGATATCCAACTACATTACTCGTGCAAAAATGATGGGGATCGAAGCGTGGCCATTACCTGATAAATGGACGGATATAAAGCTCAATAAACAGTTTTTGCAAACTCAGCACTCTCCAAGAACGGCTATTCCTTTACCGAACTGGCCTGAATTTCAACTTGAGCTAAAGCGTAAAGGGGTCACTAAACAACTACTCTGGCAGGAGTATGTTGAGCGTAATAGTGACAACTATTACAGTTACCCACAACTCTGCAGACACTATAAAGAATGGGCAAGGAAGCTACAGCCTTCAATGCGCCAAAATCACAAGGCCGGTGAGAAACTCTTTATTGATTATTGCGGACCAACGCTGCCACTCGTTAACCCCGATACTGGTGAGATACGAACAGCGCAAGTCTTCGTTGCTGTCCTTGGTGCTTCAAATTACACTTATGCAGAAGCAACACTCTCACAGAAGCTTGAAGATTGGGTAATGAGTCATGTGCGATGCTTTGAATTTCTAGGTGGTGTACCTGATTTACTCATCCCTGATAACCTGAAATCAGCAACTACTCGCGCTTGCAAATACGATCCTGATTTGAACCCAACTTATCAGCAGATGGCAGCGCATTACAATGTCACTATTTTGCCCGCTAGACCACTTAAGCCTAAGGATAAAGCCAAGGCTGAGAATGGTGTGTTGATTGTTGAACGCTGGATCATGTCGGTATTGCGTCATGAGGTTTTTTATTCTTTAACTCATTTAAATCAACGCATTAAAGAGTTATTACTACAAATGAACAACAAACCCTTTCAAAAAATAACGGGTACTCGGTCATCATTATTTAACCACATAGACTTGCCTGCATTGAAGCCTTTACCCCTTCAACATTATCAATATACCTATATAAAAAAGGTCCTCGTTCACATTGATTATCATGTTGAAATTGAAAAACATTATTACTCCGTCCCTTATGGACTGATCCGCAAACGATTAGAAGCGCATGTTACCCAAAAGATGATCTGCATTTACCATCAAGGTAACCGTATTGCGCAACACATGAAGTCAACGCAAATAGGCGGACATAGCACTCTCAATGAGCACATGCCCAAATCACATCAAGAGTATACAAAATGGACGCCTGAGCGTTTTGAAAACTGGGCTGCCTCATTGGGTGAAGCAGTATTAGAGTGGGTCAAATTTCAATTGAACAATAAGCAACACCCCCAGCAAAGCTATCGTGTTTGCTTAGGACTGCTTACTCTCACTAAAAAATACCCTAAAGATCGCCTTGATGCTGCTTGCCGACGCGGGCTTGATACGGGGGCATATCGATTACAAAGCATTAAAGCGATCTTAAATAACCGCTTAGATCAACAACCACTAGCCTCTGATTCATCCGATAAATTAATCAATGTCAGACACGATAACCTCCGTGGCGAAAACTACTACCATTAAGGAATGCTCATGAATAAGCACTTATCCGAACAACTCAGTAATCTGCGACTTAGCCACGTATTTAATGCGCTTGAAGTACAGAATGCTCAGCCTCAACACTATCAAGAACTCAGTTTCCAGGAGCGATTAACATTACTACTTGATGAAGAAATTACACAGCGAGAGCAACGTAAAATAGACCGCCTAGTCAAACAAGCTAAATTCCGTTTACGGGCCGATCCAGAGCAGATTGATTACCGAGCGGGCCGTGGAATTGAAAAAGCAAAGGTTCGCAGTTTACTTGAAGGACACTGGCTAACTCACTACCAAAATCTTATTTTTACAGGCGCAACAGGTTGTGGAAAAACATTTATGGGCTGCGCCCTTGGGCACTACTTCTGCCAGCAAGGTAAAAGTGTCCGCTACTTTAGGCTAAAGGGATTGCAAGAACACCTGCAACGCGTTCATGGCGAAGGGAGTTATCCTCGATTCCTTACACAGCTCAATAAATGCCAAATTCTGATCATCGATGATTGGGGTATGGAAAGCTTAACAGGCCAACAACGCAGCGATCTACTCGATATTATTGATGCGCGACACGGACAAAGCTCGATGATATTAATGAGTCAGCTACCGATTTCGAAATGGCATGAGTTAATTGGGGAAGCAACTTATGCGGATGCGATCATGGATAGATTGATCCACTGCGCAGAGCGATTTGACTTAAAAGGCGAGTCGATGCGTAAAATGGGGGCAAAGGTATTGACGAATATTGAATAAAGCATTACAACTCAATCTCACCGCAAAGTGAGGAGTAAAAGTGATCGGTATGAATGAGAATGACTGATCGGCTTCGGTGAGAATGAGTGATCGACATCATGAGAATACGCA
>NZ_JALAAC010000079.1:0-2476 GCF_037546855.1 Vibrio sp. 1-Bac 57
GGTTAATTGAGCATCGAGTTTAAGCTTTTATCAAAAAAACTCGATGCTCAATTTTACTAAAAACATAATACAATCAACGTGATTAATGATAACCACTTAACTAGACCTTTACTTCACCTTTTTATACTTCTAAAATCATCCCCACACTTCCTTCCCCCTTATTATGCGGAGCATTTTATGAGCAGCACACTAACCATTACTCGACCAGACGATTGGCATGTACATTTACGTGATGGATATGTATTAAAAGATACCGTTCGTGATACCAGTCGTTACATGGGCCGCGCGATTGTTATGCCAAATTTAGTGCCTCCCGTGATGACAACCGACAGTGCATTAGCTTATCGTGAGCGGATTTTAGCGGAGCAACCACAAGCCACCTTTACGCCATTAATGGTTATTTATTTAACCGATAACACCAGTGCCGAAGAGATACAAAAAGCCAAAGCATCAGGCCATGTGTATGCCGCTAAACTTTACCCAGCTGGCGCAACAACAAACTCAGATTCAGGGGTAACGGATGTTGATAATATCAAAGCCGCGCTACAGGCAATGCAAGACGTTAATATGCCATTATTGGTACATGGTGAAGTAACTGCACACGACGTTGATATTTTTGACCGTGAAGAAGTTTTTTTGAAAGAAGTACTTGCTCCTATCGTGGCAAGTTATCCGAACCTTAAAATAGTGCTTGAGCATATTACAACGGCTAATGCCGTAGAGTTTGTTAACCAAGCAAGCGACAATGTGGCAGCGACCATCACTGCGCATCATTTAATGTTTAACCGCAATCATATGTTAGTGGGAGGCATTAAACCGCATTTTTATTGCCTGCCTATCCTAAAACGCAATACACACCAAGCAGCCCTTGTTAAAGCGGCAACCAGTGGTAGCAAGAAATTCTTTTTAGGGACAGATTCTGCGCCGCATAGCATTGGCGCTAAAGAATCAGCATGTGGATGTGCTGGTTCTTATACTGCATTTGCTGCTTTAGAGTTATATGCCGAAGTATTTGAAGCTGAAAATGCTCTCGATAAACTAGAGGGTTTTGCAAGTTTTAATGGTCCAGATTTTTATCAACTAGCACGTAATACAGATACCGTGACATTAGAGAAATTATCGTGGGATGTGCCTGCAACATTACAATTTGGTAATGATGTGGTTGTGCCTATTAAAGCTAATGAAATAATGACTTGGAAAGTATTATAATTTTTTCTGATTGGCTGTTAACTATTGACGAGTTAACTATTAGCGAGATATTCGCTGATAGTTAATATAACCCTATTCATTTGATTTAGTTTAATTTGAATGGATAATTATTGGTACAGATAAATTCTGTACCAATAATAAATATTTTATAGCTATAACAGGGTAACCGAATCGATTACTCTACTTTTACAAGCAAGCTTTATCAGCTCGTATTTTATCTATTTACTTTTACCTATTTACTTTTATCTGTGATTAGTGGATAGGAAAAACATAAGATGCCCATGATGACATGCGTAATAATACTTTGCGGATGATAGTCAGCTCCTCGAATTCTTCTGAATATACTGCACTTTGTCCATATGCACCTAGCGGTAAAAGATCACGGTATTGTTCAAAATTAGGGTCTTTAATCTCAAATACAACAGAAATTTCACCCATATGAGACGAAGTAAGATCAACTGAAGATCTATTAGCTTTAACTGCCCCTTCTGCAATATTCGAGACCTTAGTAACTTCAGCGGCAAATACTTTTCCAGGCAAGGCATCAAATATTAACTCTGCGTCATAACCCGCTTTGATTTGTAAAACCTTATTTTGAGGATACCAACTAGCATACTGAAATGAGCTATCTGGAATAAAGAGCATCGCAGGATTTGTTGGCATGGAGGCAACATGTAAACCAGGAAATACCGATATTTGAGTGACATAACCATCACTGTGTGCTCGAACAATTGTATTTCTTAAGTTATAAGTGGCCTCGCTTAATTGTGTATTTAAATCATCAATTATTGCAGCAGCTTTAGCGCTATCAATATCTACTCGCTTGTCTGCATTTGCAGTTTGTAACTCTCGCCCATTTAACTCTTGTTTACTTAATGTTTGCTTACTTAGCTCTTCTTTACTTAGCTCTTCTTTACTCAGATCTAGTGCACTTAAATATTGTTGCTTTGCAGTCACGATTTGCGCCGTTAATTGTGCGACTTTATTTTGATAAGGTAACGGATCAATTCTGAATAAAATATCCCCCTTAGTAATACGAGTATTCGCAGTTATATCAACTGAGAGAACAGTACCTTGAACGACAGGGGTAATCGGTGTAGTTACAAAAGATTGTTTACTCGAGTCTGAATAAGGATGAGTATAGTTAATCAATAAAATTAACGAACTCACTAACACCGCTCCACCTACTATAGCGGTAGGAACTGTCCAGCGATTAAATGGAATACCAAATACTCTAAATATAACCACACAAATTGATAGGTAGCTT
>NZ_JALAAC010000080.1:0-2372 GCF_037546855.1 Vibrio sp. 1-Bac 57
GTAAGCGCAAATTAACCCCCACCTAAAATATTTCATCGATAACTGAGATCATGCCACTTTCATTTAACTGAGGTGGTAACTATGCAAGAGATACAACTAACCCAAAAACAGCAAGAATGGTTGCAGCATGCGCAGCAAGCTGAGCTTCAAGGCATATCAATGGTTGAATATGCGAAACGGCATCATTTGAATTTAAAGCTGTTTTATCACAATCGTGCGGTTTTGCGTCAAAAAGGAGCTTTACCTGAAACTGGAAATAATAAAAAGCTTGTCCCGGTTTCTCTTTCTGCAATACAAAGCGATACGTCAAAAGCCCTTTGCCGGATATCATTACCCAACGGTGTGGTTATTGAATTACCGAGCACTGAGCTCTCATCAATATTTACCTATGCGAGCCAATTATGATCAGACCAAGTAAGTCAATTTCTAATGTTTACCTTTGCCGTGAGCCAGTCGATTTTAGAAAGGCAATTAACGGACTCGCCGTTATCGTTGAGGAGACGCTATGCCTTGATCCATTTTCAGAGCAGTTATTTGTCTTTACCAACAAACGACGCGATAAAATAAAAATATTGGCGTGGGATAAAACAGGCTTTATTTTATGGCTAAAAACACTCGATAAGGCCCGTTTTAAATGGCCGTTAAAGGACAAAAATTCACTGATCACATTAAGTGGCGAACAGCTAAACTGGTTACTCGATGGCTATGATGTTTTTGCGATGAAACCCCATAAAACCTTACATTATGAGACGGTTTTATGATGCTTTTTTATACCACTTTGGTATAATATAAGTCATGAAAAACAAGTCAAAACAACTACCTACAGACATTGATACACTTCAGGCACTGTTGCTTGAAAAAGATAATGAAATAGGAAAACTGCAAAGCAAACTCGATAGTTTAATTGAGCAACTGCGCTTGGCTCGCCACCAACGATTTGGCACATCAAGTGAAAAACAAAACCCGCAACAAGGCGAACTCTTTGATGAAGCAGAATCACTTGTTGAAGAGGAAGACGCGCTGCAAACGGATGTTGTCACTATTCCAGGCTATGAGCGTAAAAAGGCAGGGCGTAAACCTCTTCCCGCTCATTTACCACGCATTGAAGTTGTCCACGACTTAGCTGATGATGAAAAAGAGTGCGCTTATGATGGTCATGCTTTACATAAAATTGGCGAAGAAATATCAGAGCAATTAGAAATCATCCCCGCCACGATACGTGTTATCAAAAACATCCGCATAAAGTACGGTTGCCGCGCTTGCGAACAGGGAATAAAAACAGCGAGTATGCCGAAACAAGCCATTCCGAAAAGCAATGCTACACCGGGGTTGCTGGCATATGTCGCCATTAGCAAATACCAGGATGCATTGCCTTTATATCGGCAAGAAAATATTTTTAAGCGTCATGGTATCGATATTCCCCGGGCAACACTTGCAAACTGGATGATAAAGGTGGGGACATTATTTATCCCGTTGGTTAACTTAATGCGAGACTATTTAGTCGGTCATCGACTGATACATTATGATGAAACCCGTTATCAAGTGTTGAATGAGCCAGGTAAAACAGCGCAATCACTCTCTTATATGTGGGTGGGTGTTGCGGGCGCTATTGGCCAACGTGTTATTTTATTTGATTACTCGCCCTCGAGAGCGGGTCATGTACCTGTTCAATTGCTTGATGGCTTTGATGGTTATCTTGTTACAGACGATTACTCAGGTTATAACGCGGCATGCAAAAAAGGTAATATAACGCGAGTCGGTTGTTGGGCGCATGCGCGTCGAAAATTCGATGAAGCACTGAAGGTTCAAAAGAAAAAGTCAGGCAAAGCACAGGTTGCAATTAACTATATCGCGAAGCTTTACCGAATTGAAACATCAATCAACGCACTGCCAGCAGAGCAAAAACAGCAAGCTCGTCAGGATAAATCTTCACCGATTATTGAAGAGATGCAAGTCTGGCTAGAAACGTCATTAACACAAGTTAACGTTACCTCTAAACTGGGTATCGCATTACGCTACCTCAATAATAATTGGGTGCGCTTAACGCGCTTCTTGGAGGACGGTATTATTCCGCTTGATAATAATGCGGCTGAAAATGCTATTCGCCCGTTTGTTGTTGGCCGCAAGAATTGGTTGCATTCGAACAGCGTCAAAGGAGCCAATGCAAGCGCCGCGATCTACAGTATGATTGAAACCGCGAAAGCCAATGAACTTGAGCCGTATGCTTACCTGTCATATATCATCAAAGAACTACCATTGGTTGAAACAATTGAGCAGTTTGAGAGTTTACTTCCATGGAATGTTAAAAATGAGCACTTAGCATACTGGCATTAATTCGTGCAGGTGGGTTAAATTTACGCTTACATTTCATC
>NZ_JALAAC010000081.1:0-2365 GCF_037546855.1 Vibrio sp. 1-Bac 57
TGCATATTACCATCCATGCCGATCACCTAATAACCTCTGACCCGATCACCTAATAACATCCATCGCGATCACTCATTAACATTCATGCCGATCACTTTTGGCGAAAATGTTATTAAGTGATCGCCTGAAATGTTATTGCTCATAGTTTGTACTTTTTTGTCTGCCTGTAGGTGTTTTTAACCGTTATTCTTCTTGGTTTCATTTGGGGAATAACCATGGCAACGGTACACATTTCTATGCGTAAACTTAAAGAGATCTTAAGACTAAAATATGGCTGTTTACTTAGCCATCGCCAAATAGCAAAAAGCCTATCAATTTCAGCTTCTATTGTTTCTACTTATTCTGCGCGAGCAGCATCCTTGGGCATCGCAAGTTGGCCTTTAAACGATGAGTGGAATGATGAGTCATTGCAGCGGGCATTCCTTAAATCAAAGCCTCGGCCAAAGCAATTCGCCATACCCGATTGGGCGGTGCTACAACAAGAACTCCGGCCAAAGACCATGACATTACTTTTGCTCTGGCAGGAGTATGTTGAACGGCATCCAGAAGGTGCTTACAGTTACAATCACTTCTGCCGGCAGTACAAAACCTGGTTGAAATGCCAGAAGCCCTCAATGCGCCAAAACCATAAAGCTGGTGAAAAACTCTTCGTTGATTACTGTGGTCCCACCATGAATATTACCGATCCCAGTACCGGCGAATGCCGGACTGCACAAGTTTTTGTTGCCGTTATGGGCGCATCAAATTACACCTATGCGGAAGCCACATTTACCCAAGGCTTAGAAAATTGGGTAATGAGTCACTCTCGTTGCTTTGAATTTCTGGGTGGCGTACCGGAACTAATCATTCCAGATAACCTGAAAAGTGGTGTAACACGGGCTTGTCGTTACGAACCAGATCTTAATCCTACATACCAACAGCTTGCCGCGCATTACAACACCGTCATTGTCCCTGCAAGGCCCTATAAACCTAAGGATAAGTCTAAAGCTGAAGTCGGTGTGCAAATTGTTGAACGCTGGATAATGGCGCGATTACGTCATGAGCCTTTCTTCAGCTTACGTCAATTAAATACGCGCATTGCAGAATTATTGATTGATTTAAATACGCGTCAAATGAAGAAGAAACCAGGATCCCGCTTATCTCAATTTGAATTACTCGATAAACCAGTCTTAAAACCGTTACCCGACAAGGCTTACATATTTACCCAAATCAAGCAGGTGAAAGTGCATATTGATTACCATATTGAAGTAGAAAAGCATTACTACTCTGTCCCTCATTGCTTGATAAAACAAAAGCTTGAAGCGCATGTCACCGGTCAGCTGGTCACGCTTTATCATCATGGAAAACAGGTTGCGGTTCATTCTCGCAATCATCGGCTCGGCGGGCACACCACAAACGAACAGCACATGCCGGTAGCTCATCAAAAACAGCAACAATGGTCTCCCCAGCGGTTTGAAAGTTGGGCAAGAGATATCGGTAAATCAACAGAGAAGCTGGTGATTGAATTTTTACAAGCTAAAAAGCACCCAGAGCAAAGTTACCGTGTCTGTTTAGGATTACTGAGCCTTGCCAAAAAATACAGCCCTGCACGGTTAGAAGCCGCTTGTCATCGCGGTCTGTGGATGGGGGCAACCCGTTTAAAGCAAATCACCAACATCCTTGAAAAAGGATTAGATAAGCAACCATTACCCGAAGTTCAACTTGATTTATTGAATGAAATTGAACATGAAAACATTCGCGGAAATAGCTATTACCATTAAGGAAATACAATGAAAACAGTCTATCAACAACTCAACAATCTAAAATTAAGTGGCATGCGTGATGCGCTTAAACAGCAAACTGAACAACCGAACGCTTATGTTGAACTTGCTTTCGAAGAGCGGCTGGCGCTACTACTCGATAATGAAATAACACAACGAGACAACCGGAGGATTGAACGCTTAACACGGCAAGCAAAGTTCCGAGTAAGTGCGCAATTAGCACAGTTAGATTATCAATCGAGTCGTCAGATTAACAAAGTTCAAATACGCTCACTTGGGCAAGGCGAGTGGTTACGACTACATCAAAACATACTTATTACTGGGGCTACGGGGTGCGGTAAAACGTATCTCGCTTGCGCGCTTGGATACAATCACTGTCAGCAAGGCGAAAGCGTTTATTATTTTAGACTCAAAGAGCTACTTGAAAAAATGTATCTTGCACAAGCAGATGGTAGCTACCGAAAACTTATTAACAAACTCAGTTCAGCAAGTTTATTAATATTAGATGACTGGGGACTAGAACCGTTAACAGTACAACAGCGTAGTGATTTATTAGAGCTAATTGATGCAAGATACGATACTAAATCGACCATGATTAGTAGTCA
>NZ_JALAAC010000082.1:0-2359 GCF_037546855.1 Vibrio sp. 1-Bac 57
TACCGTAAGCGTCTAGCGAAGTACACCTAGCATCAATGTACTGATTGTCTAAAAATACCTGCTCAATTATAAATTCGGAGCAGATCATGAAAACCTATAGAACAAGCGCCCAGTGGCAACAACTACTTCAGCAACGTAACGATTTCAGTGGCACTAATATTCAATTCTGCCAACACCATCGTATCTCTATCTCCAATTACTATAAACATCGTGCTTTACGCGCAGAGAAGCTGCCTAAACAACCTGTATCAATACAAACGCCAGGCCTCGGTGCATCTCACTTTGTCCAGGTAAAACAAACCACTGAAGTCAGCACCCAAACTCATCAAAGTGCGGTGCAGTTTGATACTCGCACAGGCCAACTCTCGCTACCAGTCAATTTAGCAACGGCTGATATCGTGACCATTATTAAAGGGCTGACAGTATGAAGATGTTCGTCGAGGTACCCACTGTCTATTTATGTGTCGATGCTGTCGATTTCCGTAAATCGATTAATGGATTGGCGGCGTTGGTGGAAGCTGAGCTTGAATTACCCGTGTTTAATGGCGCACTATTTGTGTTTTGTAATAAAGGTCGAGATAAAGTCAAACTCCTTTATTGGGATAAAACTGGCTTTGCGCTGTGGTATAAGCGACTAGATAGAAATAGGTTCAAATGGCCCAAACTAACGTCCCCCACCATGACCTTAAGCGAGCAACAATTGCATTGGTTATTATCAGGTTATGATGTCATCGGCCATCGCAATATTGATGTGACCGGTAAGCAAATGATTTAATGGGAAAGATCTATTGATGATCATCAATGTCAGTTCACTTAGGACTGGAAAGCCTGTCGTTATGCCTTAAAATAGGCGCCATGAAAAATGAACTTGCCCTTAAACAGCGTATTGCTGAACTTGAAAAACTGTTAGCCCAGAAGGATGCGCACATTGCGGCATTAGAAGAGCGCTGGCGTTTAGCCCAACAAAAGCAATTCGGTAAAAGTGCCGAAGGCTTTGTGGGCGAGGGTGAATTATTTAATGAAGTAGAAGAGATTGTTGAAGCAGTAAAAGCAGAGCAACAATCCGCTAAGGCGCCCCGCAAAAAGCCTGTGCGTAAGCCGTTACCAAAAGACTTGCCGCGAGAGCAGGTTATTTACGATATCGACAATAAAATCTGCGATTGCTGCGGCGGTGAGCTACATAAAATGGGCGAGGATAAGTCAGAAAAGCTTGAGTTTATCCCTGCTAAAATCAAAGTTATTGAGCATATCCGTCCTAAATACGCCTGTCGTCATTGTGATAAATCCTCGACTCACACCCCGATAAAACAAGCGGCTATGCCTGCTATGCCAATAAATAAAGGGATTGCAACGGCAAGTTTGTTAGCCCAGCTTATCACCAGTAAATACCAATATGGTTTACCGCTTTATCGCCAAGAATCCATGTTTAAGCAATATGGTATTGAACTCAGTCGTCAGACCATGAGTAGTTGGATAGATAAATCAGCCACACTCTTCGCGCCATTAGTTGAAAAGCTTAAAGCCGAGCTGTTAAAACAGCCCACGTTGTTTGCTGATGAAACCCCCTTAAAAGTGGTCAAATCCGATAAAGTGAACAGTTACATGTGGATCTATTGCTCAGGTCGAGACACACCAGAGCCGAAAAATAGCATTCCTAATATCGTACTTTACGACTTCCATAACAGTCGCGCGGCTACCTGCGTGGTCGATTACCTTGATGGTTACTCTGGTTATTTACATGTTGATGGCTATCAAGCTTATGGCAAAACAGATGCGACCCTTATTGGGTGTTGGGCCCATGCTCGGCGTAAGTTCATTGAGGCTAAAAAATTACAAGGTAAAAATAAAACCGGCAAAGCGGATGTGGTATTGAACCTTATCCAAAAACTGTATGGCGTGGAATCACGGCTTAAAGATAAAAGTG
Source organism: Vibrio sp. 1-Bac 57 (assembly GCF_037546855.1). NCBI lineage: Bacteria > Pseudomonadati > Pseudomonadota > Gammaproteobacteria > Vibrionales > Vibrionaceae > Vibrio > Vibrio sp. 1-Bac 57. Next base: position 1,925 of record NZ_JALAAC010000082.1, read on the forward strand.
TGGAAGAAAAATACACCACAAGGCAATCTGTTAGCCTGCCAATCCTTAATAAGCTAAAAACATGGGTAGAGCAAAATCAAGCAAACTTAGTAGGTAACAGCAAGCTGATAGAAGCGGTTAAATACTTAGCTAACCAATGGCACAAGCTCATACGCTATATAGATGATGGGCGATTAAGTCTTGATAACAATCGTGCAGAGCGTGCAGTTAAACCGTTTGTGATAGGACGAAAGAACTGGTTATTTAGCCAAACGGCGAATGGAGCACAAGCCAGTGCGACACTTTACAGTATTGTGGAAACCGCCAAGGTCAATGGCTTGATGCCATTTGATTATATCTGTGCTTGCCTTGATGAACTGTGCCAACCAACCCCTGATATCGACCGCCTGTTACCATGGAATTTCAAAAAATAGGTGTGGTTTGCTAGACGCTTAC
>NZ_JALAAC010000083.1:0-1812 GCF_037546855.1 Vibrio sp. 1-Bac 57
CCGACATTCCGCACCAGTTTTAGGAATAAACCCTCGCCTTTTCAGGAATAAATTTTTTGATATATTGGGCCCAAACAATCAATAATGACTCTATTCCTCTCTTTTAAATTCACCACCAGTTCCTGATGCTGTGAGATGGTTAATACATGCAGTCCTTGAAAGCAAAAAAACACCCAACGGGCTGTCGGTGTTTGCGTTGGTTTGTATTTTAAATCGGGGAAATAGGCCGTTTGTGCTTTGAGCTCCTCCCTCATCTTGTGCTCCAAGGCGGCATAAACCATTAGGCAACAAGTCATTATCATCAGTAGTGCTTCAATGCGCTCAGGCTTTTTTAAGTATAGTGAAGAGGTTAAAAAATCAGGGCTTTTTAAAAAACGAAAACCTTTCTCTACACTTTGCTGCGACTTGTAGAGCTCAAGCATTTTTTCCATCGTTAATGTTTCGCTGCAATCGTTTGTCGCTAACATAAACATACCTTTTTCCCGCAACCTTTCTTCTCGCTGCGTTAATGAAGAATAAAGTTGACCCATTATTTGATATTCATAACTATCAGGTTGCTGATCCTGCTTCGGTCGCCCACTTTGCTTGTAAACCGCATGCGCGATTATTTCAATGTCACTCACTTCTGTATAATCTTGTGCTCTTAGCCATTTATTTAATGATTTACTTGCATCGAGTTCACATGAATAACGTTCTCGGGTTAGCTTTTTAAATGACTTTAGTGAGGCGTTTGATTCTTTAAGCATGCGCTTATCTAATGTGTATTGCTCTCTTTTCATTGCTTGCTCACTACGCACTAACAGCCAGCGTTGCTTTACTTCACCATAATCTGATTCGAGCCATGCTCCGCTATAACCGTTCTCTAATGCTGAAAATACGTATTTTTCTTGCTCGGCGATTGCTATTTTTACTAACTTTAATTTTTGCGGAGCACGCGTTATAAATAAACGACCTTGTTCATCAAGGGATTGGATACTTTCAGCGGTATAGAGTGCAGCATCGCCAATAAAATAACTGCAATTTTGAGCGGCTTTTAGACTGCTCAGGTGATGTTTAACAATGTTTTTAAATCCTTCATTATCATTGATGTTGCCGCTCGCCGCTTGCATGTAAACAGGGATCCCTGCTTGGTTTTCGGTGATAAGGTTAAGTACGGCTTGGTTTAATTCTGGGCGGTGATCTCGGCTGTAACCGCGCACCAATTTAATCGCTTTCGTGTCACCGTCCTGATTATCATAACGGCCATCGACATGCATACTGGTCGAATCTAAATTTAATCCTTCACAAGGCAGTTTCAAAAGTTCAACAACACGCACTGCTAATGTTTGATAAAGTGACGAAACACCTGTTTCATAGAGTTGATCCATGCAGCGGCCTAATGCATCATCATTGATATGCTCTGCTTTTATTCCTTTCCCAAGAAGGCGCTCAACAGGCTTGTCTGCAAAATATTCAGGATACATGTGTAATGTCCGGCCAACAAAACCAAGACCGTTTAAAATCATCGCTTCGACAAGTTGACCATACGTTACCTTTTTATCTTTACTTTGTTTGGGATGTGCTTGATCGATGATTTTTGCAATACCAATTTCTTTACACATGCCTGAGACTAAACCCAAATGGTCGATATTTTTAATAGAATATGTCATTGCTTATCCATCACCCAAAGATAAGTAATAGATCAAATATGACGATCCACGTCAACTTTTTTATTCTAAATTATGGGACGCGACACAAATTAGTCGTTTTTATTAATTAAGCGATTATTTTCTGTCTAAAATTTAATCGCTTAAAACAGGTGCGGAAAGACAG
>NZ_JALAAC010000084.1:0-1634 GCF_037546855.1 Vibrio sp. 1-Bac 57
TTCAAGTTTTATTTCAATTAAATCCAATCCCTTAATTGCACGAGAGGGTAAAAAAGCAATAGAGTCTGTCGTTTCAAGGTACATTGGCACAATTGAAAAACAAGGTGCAGAAACCACTACATTTCTTTTAAAACCAAATGTTTTGAACCAATCATCAATAGAGCCTTTAAAGTTAGGCCTTGATGGAGATGCGATAATGCTTGGATATTGAGCAACTTCAGCTAACGATGGGTTATTTTGTAAAATAGAAGCGCTCGGTGATGCGACACAAACATGGTGTTCTTCAAATAATTTTAAAATAGGATAGCTATCCGGAATATAATCCGGAAAGGCAATCGCTAAGTTAACGTTGCCACTTTCCATCAATTCATTGAGCTTATCAATTTCAAAATCTCTAACTATCAATTTTAAATTAGGCGCTTGTATCCTTATTATTGAAATCAACGCAGGCAATACTATTTGCTGTGCATAATCGGTTGCAGCAATAACAAATGACCCTTCTACAGTATTAGGGTCAAAGTGGGTAGGTGATAATAAAGCATTAAAATCATTAAGGAGTTTATCAACACTAACCGATAGCGTTTGTGCAAAGGGGGTAGCAATAAATCCATTAGTTTTTCGAAGAAACAACCTATCTTCAAAAACATCGCGTAATTTTTTTAAGTGCTCGCTCACGGCTTGCTGTGTAAGCCCCAATTGAGCTGCTGCTTTCGATGCGCTTTGCTCACGAATTATTGCTTGAAACACACGTAGCTGCTTAATATCTAATCTATCTAATTTACTCAAATTTATCTCTCTCTTGTTATGTTATTTATAACATAATAGTTAACCATTAATACCTGTAACACTAACAAAAAAGGTTTGTTTTTAATTGTTTAATTTTTTGTTTAATATCATCCCATCAAAATAAATCAACGGAGAAGAAAATGAAAACAGTAATTTTAATTGGTGCACTAGGTAAAATGGGTCAAGCCGCGTTAACTGGTTTAGGCAATCATAATGTGATTACAGCAGGTCGCTCTGGCGATGTTGACCACATTGTAGATATAACGAATGAACAATCAATTAGAGCGCTTTATGAAAAAGTAGGTGCTTTTGACGCGGTTGTGAATACTGTTGGCTTTTGTGAATATGCTAATTTCACAGAGATGACTGAGGCACAATGGATGACCACCGTGATGAGTAAAATGATGGGCCAAATTAACTTAGTACGTATTGGCCAAGAATACATCTCAGATGCAGGCTCATTTACTTTAATTAGTGGTATTTTAAATAAAAAACCTATCCCTTACGCTATTGCAGATGCAACAACGAGTGGTGCAATCGATACCTTCGTTAAAATTGTTTCTTTAGAAATGCCAAGAAATATACGTATCAATGTAGTCAATCCAACTGTGTTAGTTGAAGCATGGGATGTCTACGGAGAAATGATGCCTGGCTTTGAACCCGTACCAGGGAAGTTAGTTGGTAAAGCGTTTGAGCGATCAGTTGATGGTTTCATTAATGGTGAAGTCATTGTTGTTGATGCTTAAATAAGTTAAAAGCGATCCATTTGGGTCGCTTTTTATTATAAATCATCACGTTATCCTCAGCTTTTTATGTTATCGAGGATTGGTATATTTGGGTATGTTTTA
>NZ_JALAAC010000085.1:0-1625 GCF_037546855.1 Vibrio sp. 1-Bac 57
AAATGTAACATGGTATTAATACATCTTTTCCAGACATCAAGGCGCTTACAATCAATAGGGTGATAGTATGGCTGCAACCTTTTTCCTGTCGTTAGCTCGACACAAGGCACAACAAAATTAAGCTCTAAACGATCCTTATCTTTGTGCTCTACCCATAAAATGGAATACTGATTTTTATCAAGACCAGGGAGCAATACCTTTTCAAATTCCGCCATGATTTTATCTTTGTTGGCTTTTGAAAGGTCACGCTCTTCAAAAGATAAGCACCCACTTTTATATTTCTGTTTAAAGTCGCATGAGTTAATTAAGTTTATGACTGAGTCACAATCCCCTTGATCCAGCGTCGCCCCCTCTCTTTTACGGTCTTTTCCTAAAAGATAATCAACTGGGCCATTACCACCACCGGTGCCTCGATTAAAAAATTTAACGATCATGATCGATCCTATTCTGCTCTTTTATAAGCTCAATATTTTCAGCCATCGATTGAAGAATCGAAATAACTTTTACTTTATCAATAGGGTTAAAATCTTTTGAATTTAAGTGTCGGGCAATCTGATTGATGTTGTTGCCAATACCAGATAATTGGTACAAAAGTTGTGGATCTATATTTGGATAATTAGGCTTTCTTTTTGGCTTTTGAGCAAGGCAAGTTTCACGCATCCAAACAGCTAATTCAGATCCTCCACAACGAGCCAAAAGATCTGATTTTTCAGAATCGGAAACACGTATAGATATTTTCTTTTCTCTCTTTTCTGACTTAGTCATAACTGTCATATTCTTAATAAAGGTTTGGTCATTTAGGGGTTTGGGGGCTCCCCAACCAGCAAAGAGGGATAGGTGCGAAGCGCCCCCTCTGTGTCTGCTGGCTTTTTACTTCGTAAAAAGAAACCCATTCAATCTTAAACCTGTTAAAAAAATATGCAAGAAAGGTGGATATGACTTAGTCAGAAATAGATTTTATGGTATAATGACTGAGTCATATACAAGGAGATAGCAAATGAAAATTATTGATGATGAACAGTTTTTTGAATACCAATCTGAATGGTTTAAAACACAATTTAAAAAAGGTGACTCAAGTGGTGTATGGATTGATTTTAAAGGCGTTGAACATGCGTTTAAAATGGATCGATATGGGTCTATGTTTGAGGACGTAACACACATTAGAAAAATGCTTAATGAAGTCGGTTTAAAACGTTTAAATAATGCCATCTCAGCCCGTAGAAAAAGAATTAACCAAACAAATAAAAAGTCTATTCAGCTAACATTGGATAAGAACGTAGCATCAAAGCTTAAACTCATGGCGGAAACCAAAGGGATGACTCAGTCAGAAATAATAGAGGGAATGATCACTGGTGAAATTCAAATGGATTTATTCAAATAGAGTCAGTCTAATGAATGACCTTGGGGTAGTCGCTCAAGTTAGAGGACTTATGACTACGTCATATCAAGGAATAACCTGGGGAAAACAAAAAGACGTTTACCACAAGTTATTTCCCTTAGTCCTCCAACTCACTCCTTAAGCCGGTAGCCCTCTATTTGGGATCTAAAAGAAAAAGAGTAATGCCGGCTAACGCGCTTAAATATTTGTTTTCGGCTACGCCGACCCCTACCCATATAAGGACATT
>NZ_JALAAC010000086.1:0-1625 GCF_037546855.1 Vibrio sp. 1-Bac 57
AAATGTAACATGGTATTAATACATCTTTTCCAGACATCAAGGCGCTTACAATCAATAGGATGATAGTATGGCTGCAACCTTTTTCCTGTCGTTAGCTCGACACAAGGCACAACAAAATTAAGCTCTAAACGATCCTTATCTTTGTGCTCTACCCATAGAATGGAATACTGATTTTTATCAAGACCAGGGAGTAATACCTTTTCAAATTCAGCCATGATTCTATCTTTGTTGGCTTTTGAAAGATCACGCTCTCCAAAAGAAAGGCTCCCACTTTTATACTTCTGCTTAAACTTGCATGAATTAATTAAATTTATGACGGAGTCACAATCACCTTGATCCAGTGTCGCGCCCTCTCTTTTACGGTCTTTTCCTAAAAGATAATCAACTGGGCCATTACCACTACCGATACCACGATTAAAAAATTTAATGATCATGCTCGATCCTATTCTGCTCTTTTATAAGCTCAATATTTTCTGCCATCGATTGAAGAATCGAGATCACTTTCACTTTATCAATGGGATTAAAATCTTTTGAATTTAAGTGTCGAGCAATCTGATTGATGTTGTTGCCAATACCAGATAATTGGTACAAAAGCTGGGGGTCTATAGTGGGATAATTAGGTTTTCTTTTTGGCTTTTCAGCGAGGCAAGTTTCGCGCATCCAAACGGCTAATTCAGATCTCCCACAACGGGCAAGAAGATCGTCTTTTTCCGTATCAGAAACGCGGATAGATATTTTCTTTTCTCTCTTTTCTGACTTAGTCATAAGTGTCATATTCTTAATAAGGGTTAGTCATTTAGGGGTTTGGGGGCTCCCCCAACCAGCAAAGAGGGATAGGTGCGAAGCGCCCCCTCTGTGTCTGCTGGCTTTTTACTTTGTAAAAAGAAACCCATTCAATCTTAACCCTGTTAAAAAAATATGCAAGAAAGAGTTGTATGACTTAGTCATATTAAGGTTTTATGCTATAATGACTGAGTCATACACAAGGAGATAACAAATGAAAATTATTGATGATGAGCAGTTTTTTGAATACCAATCTGAATGGTTTAAAACGCAATTTAAAAAAGGGGATTCAAGTGGCGTATGGATTGATTTTAAAGGGGTTGAACATGCATTTAAAATGGATCGATATGGCTCTATGTTTGAGGATGTAACACACGTCAGAAAAATGCTTAATGAAGTCGGTTTAAAACGTTTAAATAATGCCATTTCAGCACGTAGAAAAAGAATTAACCAAACAGATAAAAAGTCTGTTCAGCTAACATTGGATAAGAACGTAGCATCAAAGCTTAAACTCATGGCGGAAACCAAAGGCATGACTCAGTCAGAAATAATTGAGGGAATGATCACAGGTGAAATTCAAATGGATTTATTCAAATAGGGACAGTCTAATTAATGACCTTGGGGTAGTCGCTCAAGTTAGAGGACTTATGACTGCGTCATATTATGGAATAACATGGGGAAAACAAAAAGACGTTTACCACAAGTTATTTCCATTAGCCCTCCAACTCACTCCTTAAGCCGGTAACCCTATGTTTGGGATCAAAAAGAAAAAAGCAAATGCCGGCTAACGCGCTTAAATATTTGTTTTCGGCTACGCCGACCCCTACCCATATAAGGACATG
>NZ_JALAAC010000087.1:0-1575 GCF_037546855.1 Vibrio sp. 1-Bac 57
TGCAAATTAAACTTTAAATTGAAGAGTTTGATCATGGCTCAGATTGAACGCTGGCGGCAGGCTTAACACATGCAAGTCGAACGGTAACAGAGAATAGCTTGCTATTTTGCTGACGAGTGGCGGACGGGTGAGTAATGCTTGGGAATATGCCTTATGGTGGGGGACAACAGTTGGAAACGACTGCTAATACCGCATAACATCTCCGGATCAAAGTGGGGGACCTTCGGGCCTCACGCCATAAGAGTAGCCCAAGTGGGATTAGCTAGTTGGTAAGGTAATGGCTTACCAAGGCGACGATCCCTAGTTGGTCTTAGAGGATGACCAGCCACACTGGAACTGAGACACGGTCCAGACTCCTACGGGAGGCAGCAGTGGGGAATATTGCACAATGGGCGCAAGCCTGATGCAGCCATGCCGCGTGTGTGAAGAAGGCTTTCGGGTTGTAAAGCACTTTCAGCGAGGAGGAAAGGTTGTACTTTAATAGAGTGCAGCTGTGACGTTACTCGCAGAAGAAGCACCGGCTAACTCCGTGCCAGCAGCCGCGGTAATACGGAGGGTGCGAGCGTTAATCGGAATTACTGGGCGTAAAGCGCGCGTAGGCGGTTAATTAAGTCAGATGTGAAATCCCAGGGCTCAACCTTGGAACTGCATTTGAAACTGGTTAACTAGAGTTTTGTAGAGGGTGGTAGAATTTCAGGTGTAGCGGTGAAATGCGTAGAGATCTGAAGGAATACCAGTGGCGAAGGCGGCCACCTGGACAAAGACTGACGCTGAGGCGCGAAGGCGTGGGGAGCAAACGGGATTAGATACCCCGGTAGTCCACGCAGTAAACGATGTCTATTAGAATTTTGTGGCTATATGCCGTGGGATTCAAAGCTAACGCATTAAATAGACCGCCTGGGGAGTACGGCCGCAAGGTTAAAACTCAAATGAATTGACGGGGGCCCGCACAAGCGGTGGAGCATGTGGTTTAATTCGATGCAACGCGAAGAACCTTACCATCCCTTGACATCCAGAGAATCTGTTAGAGATAGTAGAGTGCCTTCGGGAACTCTGAGACAGGTGCTGCATGGCTGTCGTCAGCTCGTGTTGTGAAATGTTGGGTTAAGTCCCGCAACGAGCGCAACCCTTATCCTTATTTGCCAGCGGGTTATGCCGGGAACTCTAGGGACACTGCCGGTGATAAACCGGAGGAAGGTGGGGACGACGTCAAGTCATCATGGCCCTTACGGGATGGGCTACACACGTGCTACAATGGCAAATACAAAGGGCTGCTCACCAGCGATGGTATGCGAATCTCCTAAAGTTTGTCGTAGTCCGGATCGGAGTCTGCAACTCGACTCCGTGAAGTTGGAATCGCTAGTAATCGTGGATCAGAATGCCACGGTGAATACGTTCCCGGGCCTTGTACACACCGCCCGTCACACCATGGGAGTGGGCTGCACCAGAAGTCATTAGCTTAACCCTTCGGGGATGGCGATGACCACGGTGTGGTTCATGACTGGGGTGAAGTCGTAACAAGGTAGCCCTAGGGGAACCTGGGGCTGGATCACCTCCTTACGTAAAGAAACACAT
>NZ_JALAAC010000088.1:0-1565 GCF_037546855.1 Vibrio sp. 1-Bac 57
TAATCTTTTCACAAAGGGTACGTGAAGTACATAACACATTCATTTCAAATTCTTCAAGCTCATATTCTTTAACAGCATTTTCAAATCCGCTTTTTAAAAAATATTCTGCAACATACGACAACATGCCTATTTTCTTATATGGCTCAGGATCTGCAAACGCATTAACTTCTAACAATAAGCTATCGGTAATTTGCCCTTCAACAGGAGTAGAGCTATCAATTCTTGGATATTGGAATCGCATTTTTCTGAATTTTGAGCCTTTCGAAGTATCAGGAGACTCAATTTCTTCATATATAGTATCAATAAGTTTTGTGGTTTTTTTTAGTTTTGTTTTTACCTGATTACCATTTAGTCCATCTGTTAACACCGCTATGTCTATATCTTCTGAGAATCGAGAGATTAAGTTATACGCCTTACTTAAAGACGTCCCCCCTTTAAATACTATCTCATCCCCAATATTCGATAAAGCGAGGGTCTTTAGAGCGAATGTAACCCAATAATCTTTTTCTACATACTCAACAGGTAGTGAAAGGCTATTAGCTGTTGCTCGAATTGCCTCTTCAAGTGCACCTTCATCTTTATGTAATAACACAACTATTCCTTTTCTTATTTACTTGATGCTAATCGCCAATTCTTTTCTGCATTTTTCCATTTGTTAGCACAATTAAAGACATACTTAGACGTTGGATTTAACGAACTTTTCAATTCTTCACTAAAATAATTCATGTATGTTTCTAAGAAAGAGCCAAGTAAAGCCTTAGTTCTTTCTGAATAAGCCTCTACAGCTATTTTTTCCATTACAGATATTTTTTCAGGTGAAAAGCCTTTTAGTCGAACGGCTAATTTTGTCGATACTGCTTGTGTTTCTGCATCAGGAATGCGATCTATATTTTTCAGAATGTCTAAGAATTGTAATACCTGAGTATTGTTCTTAGTCACTTTATAACGTGCAGGCGTAGTCGTTATCCTAAGCCCAGATAGGTTTGCTTTTTCACGTTTTTTTGTAGAAGTTGCAATCGTAACCTCTGCTGGTATCTGTGTAGTCAACCCCCAACGATAATATAATGCGGGGCCCGTTACATAACCAACAGTCTTTCTTTTACGTGAAGTAAAATATTCAATAACATCATTGCTTTTCGGGGCCATAGGGCCAAATCGACCAATTTCAGATTTGTAAAAGAGACCTTTCTTAATCTTTACTAAGCCTAACTTTTTTGCATTTCGGCTAATCGCTTTTACAACTGCATCACCGTGCTCAGAATAACTCGGGATATCCTGATAAGAAAATAGCTTGCCTGATCGCATGCGCTCTATTTGCTGACTTACTGACTGTGTAATGTTCATTTTGACTTCTCCATATGTTTTATATTGTATGTCTTCATACCAACAAATGTCCAGTTTTTTACAAATAGTTCCTGACATTTTTATTTGCATATAAGAGGTTTAATGAACAGTTTTTTAATTTTTTAATAATTAGTTAGTTAGTGGCGACTCTAAGTCACCATGGGGACGGAAGCGAGATAGTTTATTACGTTCGGTATTGGGAGAAAGTGGGTGTAATTAAA
>NZ_JALAAC010000089.1:0-1515 GCF_037546855.1 Vibrio sp. 1-Bac 57
CTCAAGTTTCGGAGTTCATTTTCAGCACTTTTACGGATAGTTACCCTCTACCAGCGACTCTTGCCGTAAAGTAAAGCTATCCATTTGCATGACTTGAGTAAAATAATTTATAACTGTCTGATTTATTTTTGCCATGATAGTCGTTTTATCTTCGCCGCTTAATTCTACCATATCACTTAGTGCTCCTGAGATTAACGCGTTGAATAGGCCCCATAACTTGCTAGCGAAATTCAGGCTGCACATACTTTCTTCAAGTTCGTTGCGCACATCACTCATGCGTTGTGCACCAGATTCATGCTTGGCAAAGAGTAACAAGCAAAATCTTAATCCCGTTAAGTGAATCGAGGCAATATACGCACTGTAGTGGCGACTTTGCTCTTTTAAGAAACCGAGCTTTTGCTTAGCCTCTTTAAAATACACTTCAATACCCCAGCGTAATGCGTAAACCTCTAATATTTTCTGATCACTTAATTGACTATCGGTACTGAGAAATAAGGCCCAATCATATTTCCCTGCCTGTTCCTTATCGTCATTAACACCTCTAACAAAAAGTAATTTCACTTTGCTCCAAGCATCGGCTTCTTTTTTTGATTGTGCTAAATTCAACTTAACCACAATTGACTTAGACTGATACGGCATCACATTTAGTTTTTGCCAGTCACCTTTGATATGTGCTTGATATAGCTCACTTGCTGATGCTGTTTTTCCATCAAGTGTTTGATACTTCATCTTGTTTTTTTTCATCCGAACAATACCGGTCAGCGCTTCGTTTTCTGTCATTTTTAAGATCGGCTTAGTGGCAAACCAAGCATCAGCTAGAAAGAAATCCGCTTCAATTCCAGCTCTGGTAGCACGACTTATCATGCTACAAACCATTTCCGGTTTGGTTTGAGCTAACGATTGCTTGTAACGTTTAGCCGCAATACTGCGGCCATCGGCAAAATCGTTAACAAGGGGTTGAGCTTTCGTTTTGCTGATGAAAATTTCATTATCGAGTGGTACAAATTGCGTGTCAGAGGCAAACCCTAATGTCAGCACTTGTTGGCCCATCACGCAGCGGTTCGTTAAATGGTCAAAATGGCTAGATACACCCGGCATTCTCTTACCTCGCCTAATTTTGACTGAATCATCGACGACAAAGGCGCGAATCTTACTGCTTTCTCCTGCTTTTATGACTTTTTTCGCCACTTGGAGTTGGCATTTTCGCCAGTCAAGATCTTCGCGGTTAAGTAAATCGTAGAGTGCATCTTTTTTAGCGGATGAGAAGCTAAGCAGTGCATCACGAGAGAACATAGCAACAGAATCCACTTTCAACCAAACCCAAAGCATTAACAAATAGACGAGATCATTGGATTGTGTGCCGGAGCGTTTTTTAAAACCACACCGATGAAGTACAGATTTGAAGCCGAGTTGCTGCCAAGCTTTGCTGAAAATATTATCAATTTTAATATCAGATTGGGTGAGAAAATCAATAGTAAGAGATGGTAAAACGAGATGCTTTGTGTCAGGATTCAT
>NZ_JALAAC010000090.1:0-1313 GCF_037546855.1 Vibrio sp. 1-Bac 57
ACTGGTTTAACGTTTAATATTAAAAAACAACATTGCTGCTCATCTACTTACTTAACTAGTTTGTTAGATAGCAGCAATTTCATTTCTTATCCTTTTTTTATCCCCAGCAATCAGATGCATTAATCACTCCCGAACTCAAATATCCTGACTAGCCGTTTTAGCATAATGACCTATAAATAATTAACTGCATTAATCTACTTCTCTACTCTAATATTTCGACTAAATTATAACCGCCAATATCAACTATAAAACCACTCTTCTGGCCCCTTGCACTACAAAAATAATATTTGATGATATGAGCAGACCATAAGAAAGCTTTTTGTTTGAATATGAAAGTATGGTCAAAATTAGCTGTCCACTTTAAATCACTAACAAACAGATGATTAAAATTGTTATTTATCTAGTTAGTTCTCCACAGTAATATCTATCCAACCTTGGTATTTGTAAGCTAAGCTATTTGAAGGTAATGGCTGTATGATTCATATTTTTAACCCCGACTAGCCACTTTGACTCTATTTCGCCTTTTTCTTTATAGCTAAATCATCTATTTATTTATAATTATCTATAAAACTTTTACTCACCTGACAATGAACCTAGTATTCAATCTAATAATGAATATAACGAATAAAATATAATAATAAAGCCAGAAAAAGTTGACGATTAGCGCTGCAATTATTGGTTCTTTTCTACTCTCCTACTAATGGTGACCTATGGACACCATTAAATCATTCGCTAGCTATTAAAATACATTCAATTTTATAAACTAAATTCTAAAAAAATTTTAAACTTCACCAAATAAGTTTCATCTTTTAACTATTATTTTAATAAAACCGATCTATTTATTGAGTGTGAAAATGCTTATCTTAAGTAGTTTTTAGTAAAAGACATTTCGTTTTATTACACTATTTTTTGTTTTTATAAGTAAATTACAACGAACTATTTAGTTTTTTTAAAGTAATTATAAATACAATAATAACGCTCAGAACTTTTATTCTCGTTAGTATTTTGTTTGTTTTATATTTAGTTTTATATTTAGTTTTTTAATTAAACTTCATCATCACGTAATGCGCTTATAAGCACTGCCGTCATTGACTTTTTATTGACAAAAAGAATGTATTTACTCTTTTTTAGCTGTTTAACTTCACTTCAAAAACAAGATTATCATGATCCTTCCAATCACAAAAACACATTTAACCACTGTTATTACTGGGTTTATTCATTAGCACCACAAAGTGAACCATTTCTTCATTCTATCCGTATCACCACCTTTACGATGCACAAATTAATTCAATTATTTGTCATTTCTTAACCTA
>NZ_JALAAC010000091.1:0-1292 GCF_037546855.1 Vibrio sp. 1-Bac 57
CAGGGCGAAATCATGAAGCACCTTGCCCTGTAAGGACTCGCTCGATGTAATCTGTATTTCGATTGGCCTTCTTTTGTTTTCTCTTGATACTTGCTTTAAATGTTTTGTCCGCATTTAGCAGATTAAGTGCGGTATGACGCACCGTTGCATAGTTTTCTGCAGAATTTTCTCTTCTAACTCTGCTGGCATCTTCATGCATTGCGGTATCGAGTTTCCAATGCAGTTTAACTTCGATAGCCCAGTGTTCTCGAGCCGCATTAGCAAATTCATTAACACTTAAATCCGCGGAGCTAATATAGAATCGAGCAGAAGCTTCTGTTGTCTTACCTTTCTCTGTTCTGAATGACACAATATAGCCTAAACTTTTTAGCTCTGGCCATTCAAAAACAAGATCACCTAAAACGCTTAAATCATTTACAACCATATGATGGCGAGTTTCTTCTCTACCATGGCCTTTTTCTGTTTGGGTTAATACATTATCTGATGCAGCTTCAAGCTTAGGAATACTAAAAACTTCATTCATTGCTTCAAGTAACCTAGGCTGATTACCCTTCACTGCAAGTAAATAATCGCCACCACCATCAACAATTTTTTTGGCAATTTTCGTCTGACAACCCATTGCGTCAATGGTAATCAAACAGCCTCTTATATCCAACAACGTTAGAAGCTTGGGAATCGCTGTTATCTCGTTAGATTTGCGATCTGTCGTGATTTGCCCCAGTACAACCTCATTACCAGCGGCGAATGCACTGACCATATGAATGGCGTCGCTTTTATCTGCTTGATTATATGAACCTCTTAACCGTTTTCCATCAATGGCAATGATGGCTCCGTGTGTTAATTCCTGGCAATCATTCATCCATGCAATAAAAGCTTTTTGAAATTCTTTCGGATTCATTGCAGAGAATACACGGGCGATTGTGTGGTAAGAAGGAATACCATTTTCATAGTCAGAAAATTTACGTAACCATTCTATATTATCTTCACCAAAATCAGATATTTCGTCCCAACCTTCAGCACCAGCAATGGTTGCAGTAATTGCTAGAAACAAAATTTCAGGCAATTTATGCGTAACTTTCCACTCTTGGCGATGCTCTCTGATTATTGAAATATGATCTAACAAGGTTAATCCATTCATTGGTGACTTCTCTCTAACTTAAAGAGAAGCATAAGATCACAGCTAAATGTGATCTGCTAGTCGATCATTGTGATAAGAATGATCGTGCGATATCTGTCACTTTATTTTTATAAAAACGCTGTTCATTTTTTAGGCTTTTCATGATTTAGCCCTG
>NZ_JALAAC010000092.1:0-1259 GCF_037546855.1 Vibrio sp. 1-Bac 57
AATTTGTGCATTGTAAAGATTGTGATACGGATGGAATGAAGAAATGGTTCACTTTGTTGTGCTAATGAATAAACCCAGTAATAACAGTGGTTCGGTGTCTTCCTTGCTATTGGAAGGATAATAATAAGCTTGTTTTTAAAGTGAAGTTAATTAGATGAAAAGCAGTAAATGTCTTCTTTTTATCAAGCAGGCAAGTCAATGAGAGTAAGTGTTGTAGAGCAGTTTTGTAGTATAGAGTAACTTAAATGATAAATATAAAAAAAGCAATAATTGATAGGTTTTACCATTTTTAATGTATTTAAAATAGAGCTGATTTTTACTTTGAAAATTGCTTTAAACAGGTTAAAAAAGGTTAAATGATTTTTTAAAAACATTTAAAAAAACCATACAAATACAGGAGTGAAATATATTTTATGGATCATCAACTTCGTAATTTCTCATTCAGTAAATGAAAAAATAAAGAAAGGAAATAACTGAGTACTACAATTTTTAGAGCATTAAATTTTATAAACTTTATTAGATTATAAGCTTTAGAACGTCATTAACTGGTGTTTTTACGTCACCATTCGTGCCCGCGCTGAGAAGCTGTTCATTGACCAGTTAATTAATGGGTTTTATCAAAAAAGATGTGTTCAAAGTGATGGAGAGCGAATAAGTATCGAAGCGAACCTTATGTAATAAAATAGAAGAGCTGGCATTGCTATAATTTAAAAAAAATAGGAAAGTTATGATGGATCTTCATCAATCCTAAATGTCGGCAAAGTATCGAATATCTATGGCAGACCATGTGCCAACTTCCCTATTGTATTTTACGATGCTTTACAGTTCTTTAATATTAGGCATACGTTAATCAATAATTTGTAATAGGTCATATTCAAATAAAAAATTTAATAGTGTGAAGTTATTAACTTTTTAATGATTACAAATAAGGTAGCATCTCTTCGTTAAATACTTAACATGTTAAGTAATTGGTATATTCAGGGAGGTTTTATATGGGAAGTCTTAACGCTAATATAGTGCAATTACATGAGTTTCAAAATGAAGTTGTTACATTATTGAGTTCTAGTTTTAATATAGCAGGCACAGTTAGTTATTTGGTTGATGAGTCTTGTAAACCTTTGTGTTACGAAACCTATAATATCGCTACTATGATGCATCGCGAATATACTGAGAATTTCTATAAACTAGATCCTTTGCATCCTACTAATTTTCAACATAAGTTAGACCGTGTGGTGAGAATGAGTGATTTGGTTCCGAGA
>NZ_JALAAC010000093.1:0-1229 GCF_037546855.1 Vibrio sp. 1-Bac 57
TACGGCAAGATCATTATAAATTGAACTTTTTAATAAAGTAGCGATCAGATCATTTTATACTGATAATCATAAGCTTTGGTGATATTAATGAGTGCTACTTTTTTGAATAATTTTGATTCTATTTCCGACCCGCGCATCGAACGCTGCAAAAAGCATAACCTACTCGATATTTTGTTACTTGCCATGACGGCTGTTATGTCAGGCTCCGAAGGCTGGGAAGATATTGAAAATTTTGGACATATAAAACTTGACTGGCTACGTCAATACCGTGATTTTGAAGCAGGTATTCCCCGACATGACACTATTGCCCGTGTCATCAGCCGCTTAAAAGCGAGTGAAATCGAACAAGCCTTTCAAACATGGATATCAAGCCTGATAGAAAAAACAGGCTGCCATGTGATTGCCGTTGATGGAAAAACTGCCCGTCGCTCATTTACGACTAAAGATAGAAAAAATGCACTGCATACCGTGAGCGCTTGGAGTTGCCAACATCAATTAGTATTAGGGCAAACAGCGGTTGATGCGAAAACAAATGAAATCACCGCGATACCAGAGCTACTCTCACTTTTAGATATAGAAAATAGCATCATTACCCTTGATGCAATGGGGTGCCAGAAAGAAATAGCGAAGCAAATAATCCAACAAAAGGCAGATTATATTTTAGCCTTGAAAGGTAATCATTCAGGTATGCAAGCTGAGTTGGAAGCGTGGTGGCATAAATGTCAACGAGAAGGTTTGACACCGGAAAAATATGCGAAGCATACGACAATCTCATCGGGCCATGGACGAATAGAAACGAGAACTTGTGAGCAATTGTTAATTGATAAAAAATGGCTTGGTAAAGGTTATCGTTGGTCCGGCTTAAACAGCTTTATTAAAATAACAGCAGAAGTCTATGAAAAACATACAGGTAAAGAAACAATCGAAACGCGTTGTTACATCAGTTCATTGCCGTTAAATGCCGAGCAATGCCTCAATGCAGTGCGAGACCATTGGCAAGTTGAAAGTATGCATTGGGTGCTTGATATGACATTTAGAGAAGATGAGTCACGGATACGTAAAGGACAAGGGCCTCTTGCCTTTAATGTCATGAGGAAAATGGCAATGGCATTATTCAAACAAGATACGAGTAAATCAGCAAGTATGGCAGCCAAAAAGAAAATGGCAGGGTTAGATGATAAATATCGTTCAACCCTGTTGGAGAGCGGGATTAAAATGCGCTAGCCGTA
>NZ_JALAAC010000094.1:0-1228 GCF_037546855.1 Vibrio sp. 1-Bac 57
CACGGCTAGCGCATTTTAATTCCTGATTCTACCAGGACTGAGCGATAGCCATCATCGAGCGTTGCCATCTTTTTCTTTGCAGCCATACTCGCTGATTTGCTTTTATCTTGTTTAAATAAGCCCATCGCTATTTTTCTCATTACATTAAATGCAAGTGGACCTCGCCCCTTACGAATCCTAGACTCATCTTCTCTAAATGTCATATCTAACATCCAGTGCATACTTTCAACTTGCCAATGATTGCAGACTGCATATAAGCTTTGATCTGCATTTAAGTTTAATGAGCTAATGTACCAGCGGGTTTCTGTTGTCTCTTTTCCTGTGGATTTTTCGTATACATCAGAGGTGATTTTAATAATGCTTTTCAGTCCAACCCATTGGTGTTTTTTATCTAACCATTTTTTATCAATGAGGATCTGCTGGCAGGTTCTTGTTTCTATACGTCCATGGCCACTGTCTGTTGCAGTATATTCAGCGTAATTATCTTCTGTAAAACCTTCTCGTTGAACTTTATGCCACCAAGCTTCTAGCTCACTTTGCATACCAGAGTGGTTACCTTTTAGGGCTAGGATATAGTCAGCTTTTTGCTCAATTATCTGCTTTGCTATTTCTTTTTGGCAGCCCATCGCATCAAGAGTAATAATGCTATTTTCTATGTCAAGCATGTTCAACAATTCAGGGATAGCAGTGATTTCATTGGTTTTAGCATCAACGGCAACTTGACCTAAAACAAGTTGATGCTGACAACTCCAAGCACTCACTGTGTGAAGTGCATTCTTTCTATCTTTCGTTGAAAAAGAACGTCTTGCGGTCTTACCATCAACAGCAATAACATCGCAACCAGTCGTTTCCACAAGTGAAGATATCCACGATTTAAAGGCTTGTTCTATTTCATCTGCCTTTAAACGACAAATAACACGCGCAATAGTGTCATGCCGAGGTATCCCTGCTTCAAAAGGCCGATATTGACGAAGCCAATCAAGCTTTATGCGCCCGAAATTCTCAATATCCTCCCAACCTTCAGATCCGGACATAACGGCACTAATAGCTAATAAAAGAATATCGAGTAAATTATGTTTCTTACATCGCTCAATACGAGGGTCTGAGATGGAGTTGAAGTATTTCAAAAAGGTAGCGCTCATTATTATCACCAAATAGCTAATTGTTAGTATATGGTGATCTGATCGCTACTTGGATAATAAGTTCAATTTATAATGATCTTGCCGTG
>NZ_JALAAC010000095.1:0-1099 GCF_037546855.1 Vibrio sp. 1-Bac 57
GGCGGATTCAACATTGAAGTGCATAACGACTAAGCAGCTATAGCTACCATATGTTCAGCCATTAATTTGGCTGGCGTTTTGTAATTTAGTTTCTTTCTTGGCCTTTCATTCAATTTAACTATTACATCTTCAACTTCTGATTGCGATACTTTTTTAAAGTCCGTTGATTTCGGCCAATATTGTCGTAACAAACCATTCGTATTTTCATTCAAACCTCTTTGCCACGAACAATAAGGATCTGCAAAATAAACACCACAGTTTAAATATTCGGTCATCACTTCATGATACGCAAATTCTTTACCATTATCAGCGGTGATCGTAAATATCGCACCTTTGAATGGTTGCAATAAAGCAATCGTAGCAGCAGTCACTGATTTAGCCGATTTGTCATCAACACGCATCGATACTGTAAAGCTGGTTTTTCGTTCGACGATAGTGACTAACGCACCACTGTGCCCCTTACCGATGACCAAATCTATTTCCCAATCTCCCACTCTATTTTTGTTATCAACATCCTTTGGACGTTCATCAATGCTTACTCGGTTTTTGATAAAACCTCTACCTGCTTGCTTATCCTTACTACGGGACTGATAAGCTTTGCCTTTTCTACGGAGGTATTGAAATAACTGACCTCCACGTTTCTTATCAGACCAAATATAAAGATAAATCGTTTCATGGCTAATCCGCACCTTGTGCTCTTCTCGCAACCATCCTGATATTTGCTCGGGACTCCATTCGAGTCGAATCTTTGAGTTAATTAGTGCAATGAGGCTACTCGTCATTTTAATTGCTTTACGAGAATGTAATCGACGATGATGTGCAAACGATTGGGCTTGTTTAATACGATATCCTCGCTTACCTGTATTACGAGAAAGCTCTCTACTGATAGTTGATTGACTGACTTTTAACTGTTGCGCAATTTTATTTTGACTCAGACCTATTTTCTTTAAAGCATAAATCTGGCATCTTAGCCCATAGGTCAGTTGTTTATATGTTTTCATTGTTGCATCTCTTGCCGGAGAAAAAGCGATAAGCATATATTCAGCTGGCCGCTTTTTCTACCAATTCAAGTTATGCACTTATAATCTGAATCCAAGAC
>NZ_JALAAC010000096.1:0-1075 GCF_037546855.1 Vibrio sp. 1-Bac 57
GGGTATCCGATAACGAGACTTGTGATTGGCGAGACTGTGTCATAACAACTACCTCCGAGCATGTAAAACTACATGATCAAAAGATAGATTGATAATGACTATTAATCAAAGTTTATGGCTGTCCACTAGTATTATGCCGATAAATGCCTCAATGCACATAAGACAGGTACGCTGTTTTTTGATGACGCCCTCCTATTGGTCCACCATAATGAATTTGCTGAACAATATACAACAACATTGTTAGGTACGTTTGACCCTTCGACTATCTACAAGGAGCTCGTGCGTTTTCTAAAACTATCTGATACTGATGTACAGTTGGGTTTTGAACACAGGGTCAATGAGTTTATGATTGTATCTCAATATTTTAATGAAGAGGATTACTACCGTAAAGTTAGTCGCTTTTTATCAATCAGTCTGAGTAAACAACATGGGCAGGAATTTCTCCCTTCTCAGATTCACCAGATTAACACCCTGACAGTCAGAGAGATGGATGTTACCAAAGCGATTGCCAAAGGTATGCATTATCAAGATGTGGCAGACGAATTATCCATCAGCATCAATACCGTAAGGACGCACTTAAAACATATCCATCGAAAGTTAAATATTAAAAACCAACGCACATTGGTGCGACTTTTTTCAGAGTATCAGGCATATGGAGAGCCCAACATATGATCTATTCACAAAAGCAGGGGCTGAGGGGCAGTCTGAAAACAATGTTAAACAGCCAAAAACTTTTACAATTAAATAATGAGTTAATGATGCACACAGTTGAGTGAAATATGGTCAAAAAACTGTAGATTCTCGTCAACAGGTTAAAGTTGAAGAGAAATTTCTGAGTATAAAATAGGTT
Source organism: Vibrio sp. 1-Bac 57 (assembly GCF_037546855.1). Taxonomy (NCBI): domain Bacteria; kingdom Pseudomonadati; phylum Pseudomonadota; class Gammaproteobacteria; order Vibrionales; family Vibrionaceae; genus Vibrio; species Vibrio sp. 1-Bac 57. The sequence continues at coordinate 851 of NZ_JALAAC010000096.1, forward strand.
TTATAGTGTTTTAGACAGGTAAATATTTTAGCTTTCGCTAATAGCTTATAAAGCAAGAAAAAGAGCAATAAATTAATGCATATTTCGTCGTAATTCGTTTTTACTGGCAATCCAACGCTTACCGGTATGCGCTGCAAATAACGCTAACTCTTCCAACGAGCCTACTGCACCTTGGTAGTCTTTTCCAAAACTACTCGCTAGCGATAACCAACTTTCACTGTCAAT
>NZ_JALAAC010000097.1:0-1052 GCF_037546855.1 Vibrio sp. 1-Bac 57
CACATAATTGAAAAAAGATCGATAAACACTCTTTTTTGGAGAAATTCTACAGCCTCAACGCCGCACTAAGCGGGCTAAAATGGTTGGCTATACTTGTTGAGGCACGAAAAAAGCCAACTTTTTTGTTCCCTTTAATTGCCTTGTTATGTTTTTTATACCATAATCCAATATATATTGGTACTAACTAAAAGGTTTTAATTATGGCTAAAAATACGAGCGTTACTTTAGGTGATCATTTTGATCAGTTTATAAGCCAACAACTTCATTCAGGTCGCTACGGTTCGGCAAGTGAAGTACTTAGAGCAGGCTTGCGAGCATTAGAAGACGAAGAAGCAAAACTACTTAATTTGCGTAATATGCTAGTTCAGGGTGAGCAAAGTGGCACCGTTGATTATAGCTATGACTCATTAATTGCTGAACTCGATAAAGATAGCCATTGATGAATAAATTCGCACTCTCAGCTAAAGCGAAATCAGATTTAATTAAAATTGCAAAATACACCCAATTAACATGGGGGCAAGCACAACGAAATGATTATTTAAAAATATTAGATTACTCATTTCAATTACTAGCAGATGAACCTGAAATCGGAGTCAACTGTGATTATATTAGAGAAGGCTATAGTAAATACCCCCAGGCAAACCATGTAATTTATTACAAAGATCACAAAGTAAATCAAATTCTCATTGTCCGAATCCTACATAAAAGCATGGATGTAAACCGCGCACTCTGATAAAAACCTAACAGCGAAATTAAGCAGAAAAATACGGAATACATTAATTTTTTAAAATTGATCTAACCATACGCTCATAAGATCTAAAATCCAAAGCTTAAAATTAAAAATCAAATATTAATCATGTGGTTAGATAGAATCATTCTCTATTAACAAGAGAGAAGTACAGTGATACCCATTTTGTATATCAAGGCATAATAATTTATAGAGAAGAAAAGCTAATACTGAAGAACAATCAAAACCTAGAGAGCAAAAAGGCTCATCACTTTTCAGTCATAAGCCTTTCTAATGTTACTAAAACGAAAAAGGGCTTCTCAAA
>NZ_JALAAC010000098.1:0-1042 GCF_037546855.1 Vibrio sp. 1-Bac 57
AAGATATTGTTGATCAAGTAAGTCGGGCCTGGAATAACTTTAGGCATCAAGTTGATCATGTAATACCATTTCCGATAAATATGTGATCTAATTAAGGTTCTTACAAAGGAGCTAGTATGAGCCACAATTTTACTGAATTAATTAATGCGACAACCAATGCGAGACAACGATTAAAATTACTCGCAGTCTCGCATTTCTTAGAAGGGAAAAGCAGAACTGATATTGCGGCTTTTTTAAAGGTAAGCCGTAGAAGTGTCAACATTTGGATTAAAGCATACCTTCATTCTGGGTTAACAGGTTTGGAAGTAAAGCCTCGCAGTGGAAGGCCTCATCGACTCACGCCAGAGCAGCTTGCTAATATAAAGCAATATGTGATTGATAATGCGATAAAATCAGATGGAGGCCGTTTGCAGGGGAAGGATATAAAAGAATATATTGAAACAACATTCGGGGTCACTTATCAAAAAACTAATATTTATCATTTACTCAACAAATTAAATCTAAGCTGGATAACAACTCGCTCTAAGCACCCGAAACAATCAGAAGAAGTACAAGCATCTTTTAAAAAAATTCCAAATAAATACGATCCTTAAGATCCCTGGGCATATTCACTTAAAAGATGTCTATATTTGGTTTCAAGACGAAGCTAGATTTGGTCAACGCAATACAACGACCAAAATATGGGCAGAAAAAGGGACCAGACCAAGGGCCGTTCAGCAGCAACAATTTGAGTATGCTTATTTATTTGGTGCGGTCTGTATCAATACCGGTCAAACCGAGGCATTGGTTATGCCTTTTAGTAATAGTGAAGTGATGAAGGCGCATTTGCGCTTAATTTCTAATGCAACGCCGAAGGGAAAACATGCTGTAGTCATCATGGATAGGGCCAGCTGGCATCAATCTTATTTAGCTGAAGAGTTTACTAATCTAACTATTATTCACCTTCCTCCCTATTCCCCTGAGTTAAATTCAATCGAGCAAGTATGGAGTTGGTTGCGTCAGCATCATTTAGCTAATCGTTGTTTTAATGGCTATGAATCAA
>NZ_JALAAC010000099.1:0-1018 GCF_037546855.1 Vibrio sp. 1-Bac 57
AGTAGTTAACCTGAGATCTGGATAAGCAGTCTTTACAATTACATTGTAATTGCTTCTAAATCTGGTCCGACCAACTTAATGCGTGGCTTTTGTGTTTTCAAACAATAAGCCACTACACCCGAAATAACATTAAGCATAAAACCGCTCTCGCTACGATGTCTACTATGCTCAACTTGAGATATATTTTTGAGTTGGTCATTGATTGTTTCAATGATATATCTCTTTGAAAGCATCGCTTTATCAAAGGCAGATATTACTTTAGCTTTCATGTTCTTACGCACTGTGGTTACTAAATCAACACCCGAATCCTTTAATTCCTTTGTTAAAGCTTTTCCAATATATCCTTTGTCTGCATATAGTTTTCCAGTTAAATTTTTACATAAATCAATAACAGGTGTTCGGTCATTTTCATTACCTGCAGTGATCTTCATTGCTAGGATTTCACCATTATGATTAATCAATAAATGAAGTTTAAAACCAAAGAACCAACCCATTGTACCTTTACCTCGTCTAGCTGATTCTTTGAATACTTTATGTCTTGGAATACGAATATTGTGGCTGACTTTAAGGCTTGTTGAATCAATAAATGCAATTCCCGTAGGTTTACCTTTGAGCGTTTGGAAGTAAGCACACATAGGGACAATTAATGTGGACATTGTATTAATAAAACGAGTGTAACTAAGAGTATTAGGGAAATGCTCAGACCAATATCGTTGAACTAAGCCGATATAGAAGTTCTTGAAATCACGATGATTTGATTGGTGGAATGCAATGACTATGGTCATTTTCTCACTAATCGTCATTTTAGAATGTCGGTTTCTTTTTTTAGTGCCGTCTACAATTAGTTGCTCTTCCCATTGAGGGCAAAATTGCATGCAAAAATCATCGACATCACAAAAAATTTCTACTAAGTTACTCATATGCCCACCTTGTTGTGCTTTCAAATCGTTCTTGGTCGAAAGATCTGATCGCTAGGTGGGCATTTAGTTCAACTCTTATCCAGAATTCAGGTTAGTTA
>NZ_JALAAC010000100.1:0-970 GCF_037546855.1 Vibrio sp. 1-Bac 57
GAATAGGTTTTACGTGTTTTCATTTCAATCTCCAGTTAAATCAATTATGTCTTAACTGGGTTAGTCGAATCAATTAAACCACGTCAGTTCAAGGTATACGGTGGCATAAGGGCATATTGGACAACAGTACTCATTAACGAGCGAAACAAACCGTTTCTTTTGCTTGTTCTTTCCAATGTAAATTTCAATAACCATACTTTACAAAACTTATTATTAAATAGATCCATAAAGTTAAAATAGTACAAATCACAAGGTTGTCAATTAACATTGTGGTTTACAGCTTTATTTCCCTAGTTCCCCCACCAAGAATACTTTACATAATCACTTATTCTGTATAATTCAAAAAAACTTTTAAAAATACGCACGCTGAATTTCGGTAGAAATATTCATGAACATAAAATAATAACGTTACTTTTTTATGGTAATTGCAGCGTAAATAAAAAGCTCAAGTAGGAAAGTTCGATATAGTTTTCGAGTTACGACGGAGAGCCCAATGGCATTATTAGATAAAAAACAAAGGATGAAAATACTACAAATTAGTTATTTCATTAGGAAAACAGAGAGGATTTTGCAGAAAAAAAACAGAATATCAGTGACGTACATCACAAAACAAATGCAGAAAACATAAGAATCGAATAAATTGATTGCATTCAAGACGTTTAAAAGAGAGCTTAATTAAACAATATTTTAAACGCATGAAACCCTAGCACCTTTTCAAGAGTTCTAGAGTCAACATATATATTTTACGACAAGGAAAATTTATGATTTTTTATATAAAAACAACCATCCAATTACCTTATCTCCCAGAGAGGATAACACCCAAACGAATAGTTGTATACCAATATTTGAAATATAAAACAAATTAAAACCGGAATAGGCAACGAATAAAAACCGGAATAGGCAACGAATAAAAAAGAGAATTTATAACCAATTTTTTTCCTGAGCTTTATAAAAAATACGTACTCAATAA
>NZ_JALAAC010000101.1:0-956 GCF_037546855.1 Vibrio sp. 1-Bac 57
TGTGCATGTTACTTACTTGCGCTAACAACTTTTTTAAGTCTTAAATCCATAGCCAGATAAAAACATCAAGTTTGTGATGTAAATACAGAAGTAACCTGCTCTTTTTTTTATTTAATTTTTTGATTTTAGATTTTATAAGCGTAACCTAAATCTTATTTTAGAAAATTAATGTATTCCGTATATTCACCGGAAATATGGAATTTTCAGGTTTAATAAGCTTAAACGTATAAAAATAGGAGTTAGTATATGGCGAACAATCTTTTTATTTCTTATGATTTAAATTCTCCTGGACAGGATTATCAGGTAGTTATAGATGAAATTAAGAGCTTAGGAAGTTGGGCAAAAGTTCAAAAGTCACATTGGTATGTAAATTCATCTTTTACTGCTTCACAGGCACTTGAAAAAGTGTGGGCTAAAATGGATTCTAATGATTCTTTGATAGTTGTAGATGCAACAAATAATAATGCATCTTGGCAAGGATTATTAAAAGAGGTCTCAGATCATATACTTGATCAATGGAGTAAATGACACCTTTAATAAGTTAATCAACTGGACGTATTACGGTTGTCATTAAGGCGTTATGTGTAAATTTCTAAGCTTGGGAATTCATGATTGACGAAGCATTGTTATTTTTAGGTATGTTCTTTGCGTGGCTATTGTTTTGGGGTGCTCTCTTTTCTCCTACAAGCTCATTTGGCCCAAGAGCACCTTTGGCTGGGTTTCCAAAATTTGGGGCTGTTGTTTTCTATTTAGTCTTTGCCGTAATAATAATTGCGTTTATTAGGCGTTGGTTTTTTTAGTCCGTAAATTACACATAACAAGTCACTGGGCGTTATTTACCATAAAACCCGTTTTACGAAAGAAAAAAGCTACCAAATGGTGGTTTTTTTTAGCCCCTGAGATCGCCTACTTTGAATTTTTCAGCCCAATTACCCGCAGATTTTAAATTAAGGACT
>NZ_JALAAC010000102.1:0-927 GCF_037546855.1 Vibrio sp. 1-Bac 57
TATTATAGAAACTGAGATAAAAGCCAAGTACTTTTTTACAATTAAAGTTCGAACGCTTAATTTCCAATCAAAAAGAGCAAGTTACACTCAATCACTTTATAAAAAGTAATCAATCGCCATTCATGAAACTGAAACTATATTATTAATTGAACTAATTAGCGCTGGTTGATTGAGATAGTTACATTGAGATAGTTACCGTAGATTTTCTAAAATAGTTAACATTGCTTTATCGAGGTAACTTTGAAATAACGCCTGATATATTCGAGATAAATACCAAAAGGTCGGCTCACCATCAGCATTAATAGTGAAGATGAAATAACAAGGCTAATTATTTCATTAACGTCTGCTCCTGCAATGGCTAATGTGATGATATAAATGGGCAATTGAAATGACATGAACGCTAAAGCATCAATCACTGTTTTATATAAACGAGTATTAGGTTGTGTCCATTTAAAACAGCAATCACGCCAAATTGCATAAGGCCTAGCGGTTAACACCATCATAGGTATCATGATCAAACGTGTAATAAATACTTCGCTAGGATCCATTCCTGCTATGAACAACTCAGTACAAGCGGCAATAACAGTAAAGAATATAATAGTGGCAAGAGTATCAACCATAAAACAACGCATCTTCATTATTATATTCACCTTCAATGTTAAGTGCCCTTTCAGTATTTCATCACGGGGTATATATATTGATTCATTTTTACAGCTGTCGTTAAAAGGATTTATTTTACTCACAACAAAATACATGAGAAAAACAGAGCACTCAATTTAGCATATAAAAATTAATGATAATTAAAAGAAGATTAGATTTTTAAGGAAGTGATTACTAAAAACAGTGACAGTGGCAACAATGGAAAGATAGAAAGTGAGTTATAGGAATAGGTTATAAGGTAATAGAAACGAAAAAGGGCTTCTCAAT
>NZ_JALAAC010000103.1:0-793 GCF_037546855.1 Vibrio sp. 1-Bac 57
ATAAATTTCACGTCTATTTACAAGTTTGGTAAGTTCATCGGTGCAGGCTAGGTATTTAAATTGTTGTTTACTTTTTAATTGCTTATAAGCGAAGATCAATGCAATCACTAAAATAATAAAAACCAAAATTAAAATGATGACTTGCATTTTTTCGTTGCTCTGCAATATCTCTAATTGCCTTTCTTTATCTTTAGATCGTTGAATAAGTACTTCATTTTCAGTTTTAATTTTGTTTGTATCAAACTGTGTTTGCATCTTCGCATTACGTTCAGTAAAAACCTTTTCATCTATTAATAAATGTCTGGTGATAAATTCATTTAATGCTTGATAAGCAAGTGACCAATGACCAGAAGCCTCATAAATATTGCTCTTTAGACGCAACGTATCAAGCGTTCCACGGATATGGTCACTCAATTCAAATGACTTTTCAGCAATAAGAATATTTTTTATTGCCTGCTCATAATTTGCTTGCTTGTAATGAAGTTGCGCCAGAAAAAAGTTAAGGTAACTATATTTATCATCATTGCCTGGCTTTACTATTTGCTGTGCTTGTAGCAGAAGTTGAGCAGCTTCTTTAAGCCTACCTAAACTGATTAAGTTAGCTGCAATACTAATAGTTGCATCAGCAGCAATTAATGGTTCACCTTTTGCTAACCAAAAGTCGCGAACTTTTTGAAAACGCAATATGGCTTCTTCGTAATGTTCGAGTTTTTCTAAAGAAAGCGCAATATCATTATTTATCATATTCGCATCGTAAAAATTCTTATTCTTTAGATAAACCTGCTCTAATGTT
>NZ_JALAAC010000104.1:0-734 GCF_037546855.1 Vibrio sp. 1-Bac 57
GGAGTATCTGGATTTAATGTGACAGCTCCAATTGCATTACAGTCTTGAACCTCACCAGACCAACGCAGTGGTTTTTTAGCCCTAGCATCTAGTAATACGATTTTTCTCTTATTCAGTATGTCAGTATCCAAAGCATCATGGCGTTCACTAGGTGTAACGAACTTAATTCTGCAGTGTTTGTGCTTCGTGTTATACCAGCCCACAAAACCTTGCACCCAATCTCGTACCTCACTCAAGTCGCTAAACCCATGAGATGGCCAATCAGGTCGATATTTTAGCGTCCTAAATGTAGATTCAGAATACGGGTTATCGTTACTCACTCTTGGTCTGTTATATGATGGCGTAACACCGAGCTCTTCCATTTTTACTTTCATCGTTACCGCTTTCATTGGTGCACCATTATCAGAATGTAAAACGAGCGGGTTACGACCCGTTTTCTCTCGCCAGCAGGTTCGCTCAAGTAACTCACCAGCCTTGATGCCACACTCGTTTTCATGCACCTCATAGCCGACTATTTTTCGACTATAAATATCTTCTATCATGTATAGATAATAATATTGACCCCGCACTTTTGAGTGGCAGTAAGTGATATCCCATGACCACACCTCATTCGCTTTATTAGCGGTATATGTGGTTGGTTTACTGACTTTTTTACGGACTTTACTACGCCCTCGATGAACGAGTTGACCAACCTGTTTCAGAACCCGATAAAACGTTGATACTGACGCGATATA
>NZ_JALAAC010000105.1:0-718 GCF_037546855.1 Vibrio sp. 1-Bac 57
CAGTGTCTAAACACGTTAGATATCGTATGTTGTTTCCAAGACGCTTGTGACTCATATTTACATATGAAAAACAATCGTTTTTCGTGCACCTATTAGTTACGAATAACTAAGTAGATACGTACTCATTACATTTGCATGTAATGTGCTTTTTATTTTGCTTGATTACAGTATCTAATTTAACTACGAACAGTTAATTTAAACACTGAGAACTGTTTATATTTCACTAAGTGAAACATAAACTTTTTCGTTTTATTTATCACACCAATCAACACCGAAGTGTCATTGTTTTTGTGCGATAAATAAGAACATTTATCAGCTTTCCTAATTGTTAAAGAGCAGACTTTTTCGTTAAAAAAAGCCTTAGATAAATAGGGTAACTTATCTAAGGCTTCTAACATGTTGGACACTTATTCTTATTAAGAATGAGTGGTGGAGCTATGCGGGATCGAACCGCAGACCTCCTGCGTGCAAGGCAGGCGCTCTCCCAGCTGAGCTATAGCCCCAACATGGTGTATATAAATAGAAATCCAATTTCATTTTACAAGAAATTGGTGGGTCTGGGCAGATTCGAACTGCCGACCTCACCCTTATCAGGGGTGCGCTCTAACCAACTGAGCTACAGACCCATCTAGAGTCTATCTATACGTCTCTTCACTTTCTAATCAAACAATCTGTGTGGGCACTCACTAAGTATTTGCGAAGCAAAAACTTTGGCCGA
>NZ_JALAAC010000106.1:0-709 GCF_037546855.1 Vibrio sp. 1-Bac 57
ACTCCTCAGATCCTGGGCCGTTGGATAAAAGAAGCAGAAAACGACGATGGTCATGCATTCCGAGGGAACGGTAAGCTAACACCCGAGCAGGATGAGATCCGTAAGCTAAAAGCACAAGTAAAACGCTTGGAAATGGAGCGTGAAATATTAAAAAAAGCGACGGTCTTCTTTGCCAAAGAAACGAAGTAAAATACGCGTTTATTGCCCAAAATAAGAAGATCTGGCCAGTGATATTGATGTGTCACGTGTTGGGTGTGAAAAACAATAATTACTACAGTTATCAAAAACGGAAGTCTCAAGCTCCAGTTAATACAGAGCACCAAGAGATGTTGCAATGGGTTAAGAATATTGCCGAGTTCAGTGATAATACCTATGGTGAAAGACGCATTCAGAAGGCATTAAATGCGCTTGATTTCGCTGTTGGCCGTAGAAAAACAGCGCAACTGATGAAAGAAGCAAACGTTTGGGTACGGTATAAGAAGAAGTATAAAGCAACAACAAACAGTGACCACAAGAAGCCTGTATATGATAATGAACTTAAACAGGATTTCGATGTTCAACGTCCAAATCAAGCATGGGTGCAAGACATTACGTACATATGGACTTCTGAAGGATGGTTATATTTAGCCGTCGTAATAGACCTATACTCTCGTAAGGTTGTTGGCTGGAGTATGGGTAGCAGAATGAAAGCACAACTTGTTTGTGATGC
>NZ_JALAAC010000107.1:0-701 GCF_037546855.1 Vibrio sp. 1-Bac 57
AGCTAACGATACCGCGACGACTAACGAAGATGCGGCAATTGATATCGATGTGCTTGCAAATGACGATGACTCAACCGATGGCACTGCAGCGGCGGTCTCGCCAGTAGAAAGCGTGACTCAAGGTACCAATGGTATCGTGACTATCAACGCTGATGGCACGGTGAAATACACACCAAATGCTGACTTTAACGGCACGGATAGCTTTACTTATACCAACGAAGAAGGCCAAGAAGCCACGGTTAATGTCACTGTGGATGCGGTTAATGATTTAACGGTTGTGGCTGATGATACCGCGACGACTAACGAAGATGCGGCAATTGATATCGATGTACTTGCGAATGACACCGATACGGTTGATGGTACTGAAGCGGCTGTTTCGCCAGTAGAAAGCGTGACTCAAGGTACCAATGGTATCGTGACTATCAATGCCGATGGCACGGTGAAATACACACCGAATGCTTACTTTAACGGGTCGGATAGCTTTACTTATACCAATGAAGAAGGTCAAGAAGCCACGGTTAATGTCACGGTCGATGCCGTGAATGATTTAACGGTTGTGACTAACGATACCGCGACGACTAACGAAGATGCAGCGATTGATATCGATGTGCTTGCGAATGATGATGACTCAACCGATGGCACTGAAGCAGCGATCTCGCCAGTAGCCTCTGTTACCCAAGGTAGTAACGGTTCAGTAGTAG
>NZ_JALAAC010000108.1:0-678 GCF_037546855.1 Vibrio sp. 1-Bac 57
TGCCTTCCAGCAGGTGTTGCATCTGATATTTGTTGAAGATGTTTTTCCATCATCTCCATACTCAATATTGGACTAATTAATGCTTCTGTTTGGCCTGTCGATGGACAAACAGCGCCGTAAATATGTGCTGAAATAAATTGTTGTTGCCTAACAACACAAGTTCGACTGCCTTTCTCCGTCCATATTCGAGTCGTTGTATTTTGTTGCCCAAACCGCGCTTCATCTTCAAACCAAATATCTACTTCATCTAGCGTAACGTGGCCAGGAATTATGATGATCGATTCAATTACAATTTTTTTTAAACGCTTCTTGGGCAGCCAAATCTTGCTTTGGGTGCTTCGAACGAGAAGTTATCCAAACGATGCCTAGCTCTTTCATTAAACGGTAAATATTTCTTACACAGTAATTTACATTAAAGATGTCTTGGATATATTTTTGAATGTCTTTACCCATTAAACGACCTCCCTGCGCTTTGACAGCATGACTTATTACGTATTCTTTTAATTGAGCTTTTTGCTCATTACTTAAACGAGAAGGCTGACCAGTAGCTTGCTTTAATGCTAACGCATCAAATCCACCCGATAGATATTTTGTTATCCATTCGTTAACTAATCGACGACTTACATTCAATATCTTAGCAATGGATGTTCTAGAGTGACCATCATGGAACTTTTGCAC
>NZ_JALAAC010000109.1:0-632 GCF_037546855.1 Vibrio sp. 1-Bac 57
TTATGGACTGACTTTTTAAAGCATAACCCGACTAACCCAAACTGGGCTGATCGCGACCGCTTTATTTTGTCTAACGGCCATGGTTCAATGCTTATCTATTCTCTATTGCATTTAACAGGTTACGACCTTTCAATTGAAGATCTTAAAAGCTTCCGCCAATTACATTCAAAAACACCGGGTCATCCGGAATATGGTTACGCACCAGGTGTCGAAACAACAACAGGCCCATTAGGCCAAGGTATTACTAATGCCGTTGGTATGGCGATTGCTGAACGCTCTTTAGCGGCTTCTTTTAACAAAGAAGGCCACGATATTGTTGACCACCATACTTACACTTTCCTAGGTGATGGTTGTTTAATGGAAGGTATTTCTCATGAAGCTTGTTCTTTAGCGGGAACCTTAGGCCTAGGTAAACTGATTGCATTCTGGGATGACAACGGTATTTCAATCGATGGTGACGTAGAAGGTTGGTTCACTGATGATACACCTAAGCGTTTTGAAGCTTACGGATGGCAAGTGATTTCTGTTGATGGGCATAACCCTGAAGAAATTAAAGCGGCTATCATCTCTGCAAAAGCAGAAACGACTAAACCAACGATGATTTGTTGTAAAACAATTATTGGTTTTGGCTC
>NZ_JALAAC010000110.1:0-611 GCF_037546855.1 Vibrio sp. 1-Bac 57
TAAGTTATCAGATTAATCAAACCTCTATAACACTGACAGAATCTCCTGTATTTGCCTTCTAAAGCTATCCTAAGCATCGCAATATTTGTGATGGTATCTTTATTGGTTATAACCCTGAAAATACCTGTTTGCTATTTCATTGCTCTGATTCGGTACTACGCAAGAAGAATTGATTAGTATTTTTGCTATTACCATGCGCCTTCCTTGGAAAATAAAATATAAACCGATGTATATTCCAACGTCGAAATTAATCAATGAGAACGGAGAAATTGTATGGATTGATCAATCAGAGGATTATCGTTTACGTGCAAGCGAAGATGCCGTAATGGGTGCGATAAAAGCTAATTTCGCTAAAGGTTTATAACAAAAGTCATTAGGTTGTTAGCACGTATAATCATTGGAAAGGCACAATGAAAGACCTGACCCTCGGCTTCTTTTTTTTAAAAGAAGCTAAACGACAAAATGAATCGTCCATCGATGGTGTTGCAAAAGCTATAATACCATTCCGCATAATTAGTTGGTCAGACTCATCCAATCTCTTGTACACATTTTTATGACTCTTTGACTATCACTAACAAAGTCATTCCACGCATCACAAACAGCATCTACAA
>NZ_JALAAC010000111.1:0-576 GCF_037546855.1 Vibrio sp. 1-Bac 57
ACTTATAAATAGTTAACTTATAAACAAATTATTAGGGATTCCAAAATGAAAAAATTTACAACATTAACAGCAGTCGCAGCAACATTATTAATCAGTTCAAGCGTTTTTGCAGCATCACAAGTTGTGCATTCAGACAAAACATTCAGCACTGATGCATTCACAGATAAAGCAGCCGCTTATGAAGCTGGATTCGATTACATCGATTCACTCAATACATTACCAGCGAATGAATTACGTCAAAAATTAATCGTTATCAGCGACACACCTGCAAACGATATTAAAATTGATAACTCTAAAGTAACCATTCAAGAGTTTGCTCAAACACGTGACCAAGTAGCTTACCGTGCAGTAGTTGATGTGGATTACCACTTCACTACATTACGCTCAACTAACTAATTAACGGTTCGAGTTAAAGAATTAAGTCGCTACTGCCAGCTAATTAAGCCAATGAGTGCTAGCGACAAACAGAATAGATATCATCACTTATAAAAAAACAGTATTTATAAGAAAATTTTGATAAAAAAATTGATTAAGGGGTTTCTCATGAAAAAATTTACAACATTAACAGCAGTCGCG
>NZ_JALAAC010000112.1:0-572 GCF_037546855.1 Vibrio sp. 1-Bac 57
CCCCATGTTTGGGCTTGTAAAATGATTTGATGTTTATCATCGTTAATCGCAATGCCATTGTAGCCTTGAATCGTACCTTTACTCGTGGTCATCTTGGCACTGTCTGGATCAGTGATATTACTTTTCACAGGCTTTCTCTGACTACCTAACTTCTCTTCATTGGTCGCCAAAAATTCTTTAATTTTATCCGCGCTTTTATCAAGTTTAGCCTGTTGTTTTAAATCATGGGTAATTTCATCTTCACTCAAACTATCTTGTGCTTGATGGCGGGCAAGTATGCGCTGACTTGCTCTGCGCAACTTCGCTTGTTTACGCTCAAGTTCATCAAATGTGCCACTCCACTCTTTACTAGCGTTCGAACGAATTTTACATCCATCAATCGCAAACATATTACGGCCTATCAAACCTTCACGGTCGCATATCATTAATACTTGAGTAAAAAGTGGTTCAATTTGGTCTTTCATTTTAGCGACAAAACTGGCAATTGAAGTGTAATGAGGTTGTACGTCACCCGATAAACTCATGAAGGTAATATTGGTTTCACAAGCATTTGCAATGCGACGACTGCTGAC
>NZ_JALAAC010000113.1:0-570 GCF_037546855.1 Vibrio sp. 1-Bac 57
TTAGTATCTTTAATTTTTAAGTCTTTAGTTGGTGTAGTAGAGATAAGTACCAACTCATGACGTAATTTGTTTTCAGGTAACTGTTTAAGTTGGTTTACGTAATCAAAACCGGCTTCGTAAGCTGCTGCTTTATTTGTGAATGCATCAGTGCTGAAGTTTTTGTCAGAATGAACGACTTGAGTACCAGCAAAAACGCTTGAGCTGATAAGTAATGTTGCTGCTAGAGTTGTTAATTTTTTCATTTTGAATACCTTAAATAATTTGTTTATACATAGTTGTATTGAATGAGTGTTTAATGCGTTACCGCTGTTTCCTCACTCGATGTAGCTATTATGCCTATCATTTATGTGACCGTCATCACTCTATTTTTCCATTCATTGTGGCTTTTTTGTCACCAATCGAATTTAGAATGATAAAGGCTAGGTGATTGTTCACCGTTTACCTTGTTGTTTATTTATCTGTGACGTGGGCGTTGTTACTTCTTACTCACTCACATTAACAAGGTTTGAATCAGCCAACTCCTTTGCGTCATCTTGTTTTAATACACACTCACTTTCAAAAGACCTACCT
>NZ_JALAAC010000114.1:0-555 GCF_037546855.1 Vibrio sp. 1-Bac 57
CTACTGTCTATTTTCACTCGCATTCTATCAGTATAAGAAATGTGCTTCGTTGTTTTACCTGTTTCAAATTGAACTTGCCGACCTTGTTTAGTGGGCACTTTTCGCATGCATTGCTTTTGCAATGAACAAACACGGCAATCCTTCAAATAACCAGAGAAACGAACGTATTGCCGACCGGCGGTCTCAACATTTTTAACACTTAACCACATTTCTTTTCCCGCGGGACAATGACATTCATTCTTTTTTTTATCAAAGTAAAAGTCGTTACTATTAAACAATCTCGCCCGGCCTTTACTGCGTTTCAATCGTCGTTTTTCTTGTTCACAGTGATAGGTTTCACTCTGGCTAAATAAGGGATTACGACTTCTAAACGCCGTATCTGCCATGTAAGCATCGAGTCCAGTCGTTGCCATGAATTCAAGATTAACTTCACTATGGAAACCACTGTCTGCAGTAAATTTTGTGGTTGAAAAAGTATCGGGAGTACCCAGTTTGGTGAGTTGTGCTTGTAGCTGTTTGATGGCAGGTTTTAAGGTTTGTTGCTCTCCAACCGAG
>NZ_JALAAC010000115.1:0-555 GCF_037546855.1 Vibrio sp. 1-Bac 57
CTACTGTCTATTTTCACTCGCATTCTATCGGTATAAGAAATGTGCTTCGTTGTTTTACCTGTTTCAAATTGAACTTGCCGACCTTGTTTAGTGGGCACTTTTCGCATGCATTGCTTTTGCAATGGACAAACACGGCAATCCTTCAAATAACCAGAGAAACGAACGTATTGCCGACCGGCGGTTTCAATGTTTTTAACACTTAACCACATTTCTTTACCCGCAGGACAATGGCATTCATTTTTCTTTTTATCAAAGTAAAAGTCTTTGCTATTGAACAATCTCGCTCGGCCTTTACTGCGTTTCAATCGTCGTTTTTCTTGCTCTGTATGATAGGTTTCGCTCTCTTTAAATAATGGATTACGACTTCTAAATGCAGTGTCTGCAATGTAAGCATCAAGCCCCGTTGTAGCCATAAACTCAAGATTGACTTCACTATGAAAACCGCTGTCTGCGGTAAATTTTGCTTCACACAAGGCTTCAGGCGTACCGAGTTCAGTCAGTTGTTTTTTCAAGTCTTCGATAGCGGGTTTTAAGGTTTGTTGCTCTCCCACACTT
>NZ_JALAAC010000116.1:0-546 GCF_037546855.1 Vibrio sp. 1-Bac 57
TCCAAGTGTGTTAAGCAATTTAGGATGATGGCTAACAATTGCACCGCGTTTATCATCTCGTAAAATACGACCGCTCCAATCGACCAACTCGATATAATCAAGCAGTGAGAATGGTATACCCTTCTGACTACTTACAAGAGATTGAGCTTCATGCTCATCACCTATAAAGCCCAATAATGGCTTTTTCTTAAAACTTAACCCGACCAAAGAAGACTCTTTGTTGTTTTCCTCTTTAAAAGCAACACCATGTATGCGCTCATAAGCAGAAGTATATTCTGACGTTTCAACACTATTATTCATTTTGGCACGAACTGGATTAAGGTCGACATAAGCCATGCAAGTTAACAGTGCATCTTCATCTAGCAAAGCCTGAGACTTAAATCTACCTTCCCAAAACCGACCAGAGCACTCATCTTCCTTATTCGCTTTACGAGCGATAAACTCATTTAAACAACGCATAAACCAAGATATATCGACTAAACGTTCTCGCCAACCATGAATGATAGTTAATGCCGCTTTATTTTCCGCTACTGAGATGGTTTGTTC
>NZ_JALAAC010000117.1:0-504 GCF_037546855.1 Vibrio sp. 1-Bac 57
CAAGAATTTGCAAGCAATCAAGCAGATCTTGCAAGACTATGCAGAGCAAAATCAGAACGAAATAAACAGTTGTATCAAGTCCCTGCAACAAAGTCAGAAACAGCTCGACATCAACTACAAGGGATCATTCAGCAAGCTAGAGAAAGAAGCGAAGAAAAGCATCGACTCAGTAACCAACTATCGCGTCTCCAAGACGCTGAAATTCAGCGGTGCAATACTCTCAATCATGCTGGTATTCACGGCGGGGATGAGCGGGATATCGTGGAAAATGGGAGAGGATATAATAGCGCAACAAGCAGTAATTCAAGAGTTGGAGAGCAAGGGAGGGAATCTTCAAATAACGACCTGTGGGGATCAGAATCAATTGTGCATCAAAATAGATCTGGAGCAGACGACATACGGAACGGACGGGGTTTACCCGTGGATGGTACCAGAGGGATATTAAATGACAGAGCTAGAGAAACACCTACTGGAAGCATTAACCGAGCTATCAAAAAATCAAGA
>NZ_JALAAC010000118.1:0-500 GCF_037546855.1 Vibrio sp. 1-Bac 57
CCAACACCTTCTAAAGCCTGAAGCCGTTTACAGATGCGATCATTTTTGGTCATAGCATTCAGCTGAGTTTGTAATTCATCTACCTGGTCATCCAGTGATTTGTAGCGTTCATAAAGTTGATTTAATGAAAAACGAAAGTAAAATGAAAACGAATTTTCAGCATCTTCTAACGCTAAAGAAATTGTTTCTCTGAGCGCCTTATCACCTTTGGCGACGGGTAAACCGAACTCCAGCATTAAGGTTTGCAATTGATTACTTATTTGAATCCGTTGCTCAATTAACAGCTCCCGAATTCGCATCACTCCTTGTTCGCATTGTTCTTCTACTTTCAATAACCTACAGGGTTTAATATTAGGTTGTAAACACGCAATTGAGATAGCCAAAGCATCATTAGCATCTGTTTTTTGTCCCTGTCGAAAAGCTTTAACATGACGAGCTGACATTGCCTTGACCTTATGACCGTGCTTAACAGCATACTGAGCCCAATAGTGTGTGCCACC